>NZ_JANWXB010000054.1 GCF_025055495.1 Thermoflexus sp.
CTAAGCTTAACCCGAACGGCGGAGGAACCGCGCCGGATGACGGATCCGATGGGTTGTCCCGCCCGCAGGGACCACGCTGATCGAGCCGTCGACCTCCAGAACAGCGATCTCCACATCCCGGACATCGGTTAGCCCATGCTCCCGCAACGCCGCCTCCAGGAGCGCTGGATCCAGCCCCTCCCGTCGAAGGTTGCGCTCCATCACCCGGCCGTGCAGCACCAGCAGGGTGGGCGTTCCTTCCAACAATGTCTGCAACGGTCGCCACCGGAGACGGAGCTGCGCCACAACGACGTTTAGGGCCAGCAGAACCCCCGCCGCCAGGATCCCCCCGCTCAGCGAGGTGTCCGGCCCGACCATCGCGTTCTGGACCGCATTGGCCAGCAACAGGAGCATGACCAGATCGAAAAGGGTCATCTGGCCAATTTCTCGTTTTCCGCTCAGGCGCAGGCCGATCAGGACGGCCAGATAAACGGCGGCAGCGCGGATTCCGATCTCCCATGCGGGCACCATGAGATTCAGCATATCCGCCTCCTACCCCAGCGGCAGGATCAGCGTGAAACAGCTCCCTTCCCCGGCCCGACTCTCCACCTCCAGGCGCCCTCCATGGGATTCCACGATGATCCGGGCGAGAAACAACCCCAGTCCCAGGCCGGGGCGACCTTCCTGGCTTCCTCGATAGAACGGCTCGAAGAGGCGCTGCATGTCTTCCGGCGGGATCCCCGGCCCAGTATCCTGCACCTGGATCCACACCTCCCGGTTACGAACCTCCGTGCGAAGGGTCACCCATCCGCCGGCTGGCGTGAACTTCAGGGCGTTATCCACCAGGTTCCCCAGCGCCTGGGCCAGCCGCTCCGGATCTACCTGGAGCGTCGGAAGGTCCGGCGGGATCTCCTCCCGCCAGTGCAGGGCGCGCTCTTGAGCCATTCCGGCCCAGAGGGCCGCGTGCTCCCGAAGCCATGGCCCCAGCGCCAGGGGACGCCGGTGCAGTGAGAGCGGGGCCGTTGTGTGGCGATAGATCTGGGCCATATCCTCCAGCAGCCGGGCCAGCTCTCCGGTCACCCGTGACATCCCTTGCAGCAACTCCTGCCGAAGGTCTGGCGCTTCGATGGCGCCCCCCTGGAGTGCGTGAAGAGCAGCCTGCAACGCGCCGATCAGCCGGCCGAACTCATGGACCGTGCTCCTCAACAACAGGCGGCGGGCTTCCTCCAGCTCCGCCCGCCGGATCTGAAGGCGGTTGAAGGTCCAGATCAGGCGACGAACCTCCTGGGGTCCGCTTTCGGGCAACGTGACCGCAGGCCCTTCCAGCGGGGCCTCCGCCATCGCGCGGGCGACCTGCTGGAGCGGACGGCCAAGGGATTGGACCAGGATCCAGCCGAACAACCCGCTCAAAGCCAGCCCTATCCCCAGCGTGCCCAGCACCAGATGACGAACCTGGCGGAACCCTTCGGTGACGTCCGGCAGGCGGCGTAGCAGCCGCACATACCCCAGGCGAGTCCCTTGGTCGCTAGTCACCGGGACCAGGACATCCAGGACGACATCGGGATCTGTCCCCCGCAAGGTGGCCTGCCAGACGATCTCTCCCTGCCGAGCCCGTTCGAACAGCGGTCCCCCGGCGGAGGATCCCGGGGCGGATGGTGCCTCCTCCGGCGCCGCCAGCAAACGGCCAGAAGCGTCCAGCAACAGCACCTGGGTGGGCCGCCGGATCGCCAGCGCCTGTAGAAACGCCTGCGCCGCCTCCGGATCCGTCCAGATCTCCGGGCGAACCAGTCCCAACCGCGCGATCAGGATCCCCTGATCTTCCATCTCCTGAGCCAGGGAGGGGAGCAGCACGCGCTCCTCCACCAGCTCCGTAAGCGCCAGCCCCAGGATCGGAGCGACCAGAAGGAAGGGAAGCAGCATGCTGACCAGGAGACGGGAACGGAACGTGCCGAGCATCCGGCACCCCCTTATCCCTGAGGGACGAGCTTATAGCCCACCCCTCGAACGGTGACGATCCGCCGGGGATGTTCGGGGTCCTCTTCGATCTTCTCCCGAAGCCATCGGATATGCACATAGAGCGTCTCCGACTGGCCGGCGTATTCCGCCCCCCAGACTTGCGTCAGGAGCGTTTCGGTGGGCAGCACGCGGTTCGGAGCCAGAGCGAGGGTGTAAAGGAGATCAAACTCTTTCGGTGTAAGGGAAACCGACCGGCCGGCCACCGTGACCATCCGGGCGGCCGGGTCGATGACCAGATCCCCGACCGCCAGCGGCGATGGAGCAGGGGAAGCGGCCGCGGAGGACGATCGGAGCCGCCGTAGGACCGCGCGGATACGGGCGATCAGGACATCCGTGTCGAAGGGCTTGGTGATGTAGTCATCGGCCCCCAGCTCGAGCCCCACCACCTCATCCAGCTCCCGCCTTCGGGCCGTGAGGAAGATCACCGGAAGCCCCAGGATCTCCCGGAAGCGTCGCAGCGCCTCCAGCCCATCCATCCCCGGCAGCCCGATGTCCAGAAGGACCACATCGGGCCGCTCCCGGGCGGCGATGGCCAGCCCCTCTTCTGCACTGGCCGCCGTGTGAACTTCAAAGCCTGCCTGCTCCAGACTGAAGGCCAGGCTGCGACGCAGCAGATCGTCATCATCAATCAGAAGGATCCGGCCTCCCATCGATCCATCCCTTCCTGTATCGAACGGATCTCCGTCATCCTTGCCTATTTTAATCCCCAACGCCCCCGACTCCCCTCAATAGAAAAGGGTGGCCAGGATGGACACCGCGATCGGCAAAATTCCGGCCTCGGCAGCCCTGCCTGCCCCTCGCTCCCTTGAGGGGAGCTAATGAGCTCGCCCTGCTCTCCTGCAGACTTGAGCCCTGGCTTTGCTCACCCCTCCCCACGCCCCGAATCCGGGGCGAGGAACGTCCAGACGGTGCCTAAGCCAGCGCACCACGAGTTCCGCTTCCCCAAAATGGACCGTTTGGGTGCCTCCGAAATGGCCCAAATAGGGGATGACAGAAGCCCCCGATTTCCACAAAATCAACAGCAACCCGAACGGCAGAGCCTATGAGCGTCGTGCTTTGAAGGGTTTCGGGGGCGATGTGGGGGCCGAAGGCCCTCGGATCGCCCCCGAACAATTTTTCTGAAAGGGGGGGAGAGGCCATCGCCTTCCGGACTGGCTTCCGTTCCCTCGATCTCCACATCGCTGGGCAAAGCGCTCGCACACATCTGGTCGATCGGAGGTGGGGGGTGGAGGGGTTCGCCTACCACGAACGGGACGCATGTGGGATTGGCCTGCTGGCCCGGCCCGGAGGTCCAGCGGACCACACCCTGTTGTCCATGGCGCTCCAGGCCCTGGATCGGATGTCCCATCGAGGGGCCACCGCTGATGACGGGCTGACCGGGGATGGCGCAGGGGTGCTCACGGCGCTCCCCCGTCGGCTGCTCCGCCGCTTCCTGGAAGCCCAGGGGCTCCATCTGCCCGATATGGGGCGTCTGGCCGTGGTCATGGGTTTCCTCCCGGCAGAGCTCCACGCTCAGGGGGAAGTCCGGGCGATCCTGCAAGCCGCCCTCACGGATGGAGGATTCCGTCTCCTGGCCTGGCGCCCGGTCCCCATCCGTCCGGAGATTCTAGGGCCCCGGGCCCGCTCCACATGCCCTGCCATCCTCCAGGCCTTGCTGGCCGATGAGCGCGGCGACACCCCGGAGGGGATCGACCGCCGCCTGTATCGCGCTCGCCGTCAAGCCGAACGGGCCGCGGCCGCTCGGGGGATTTCCCTCTACATCGCCTCGGCCTCCTGTCGCACCCTCGTATACAAAGCGCTGGTGCTGGCCCGGGACCTCCCGCGTTTCTATCCCGACTTAGCGGATCCCGACTTTGAGACCGATTTCGTCATCTTCCATCAGCGGTTCAGCACCAACACCCTGCCCGCCTGGGAGCGGGCCCAGCCCTTCCGGACCCTTTGCCACAACGGGGAGATCAATACCCTCCAGGGGAACGTCAACGGCATGCGCGCCCGGGAGGCGGCGCTGGCCTCGCCCTTTTGGGGAGAGACGATCGAAGATCTGCGGCCGATCATCCAGCCGGGCGGCTCCGACTCCGCCATGCTGGACAACGTCGTCGAGTTCCTGATCCACTCCGGCTACGACATCCGGCATGCCCTGCGCATGCTGATCCCCGAGGCGTGGGAGAACTCCGTGGATCTCGATGAGGCCGCCCGGGGGTTCTACGCTTACCACCAGGGTCTGATGGAGCCGTGGGACGGCCCGGCAGCGGTCCTGTTCACGGACGGCCGTTTCGTGGGCGCGCTGCTCGATCGCAACGGCCTGCGCCCGCTCCGAGTCGTGCGCACGATCGATGGCCTGCTCTACTGTGGGTCGGAGATCGGCGCGCTGGACGTTCCACCGGAGCGTATCCTGAAGCTGGATCGCCTCGGACCCGGCCAGATGCTGACCGCAGACCTCCGGACCGGACGGGTCCAGGATCACCCTGCGCTCCTGAGGGAGCTCAGCGCCCAGCGCCCCTACGCGGAATGGGTCCGCCGTCATCGGGCGCGCCTATCGAAACCCCCTCAGGCTCCTGCGCCTCCGGACCCTGACGTCCTTCTTCGACGGCAGATCGCCTTCGGATACACCGCCGAGGAACTGGCGTTGATCCTCCGCCCCATGGCCCGCGCGGGCCAGGAGCCAATCGGTTCGATGGGTGATGACGCGCCGCTGGCCATGCTTTCCGGATGGCCCCGGCCGCTCTACAACTTCTTTAAGCAGCGCTTTGCCCAGGTGACCAACCCGCCCATCGATCCCCTGCGGGAAACCCGGGTGATGTCCTTAACGGTGCTCCTGGGGGAACGGGCCAATCTGCTGATGCCCGATGAGCAGGCCGCGCATCTCATCGAACTGCCCGGCCCGATCCTGACCCCGGCTCAACTGGAGGCGCTGGAACATCTCCCGGACCCCGCCTTCCGATCTGTTCGATTGCCTATGGTGTGGCCGATCGCCGAAGGGCCGGCCGGCATGCAGCGGGCCCTGAAGGAGCTTTGCCAGGCCGCCGAACGGGCCATCGCGGACGGCTGCCGCCTCCTGATCCTGACCGACGAAGGGGTGGATCCCGATCACGCCCCCATCCCGGCTCTGCTCACCGTCGGCGTCCTCCATCATCACCTCATCCGGGTGGGTCAGCGCACTCGGGCGAGCCTGATCGTGGCCTCCGGAGAGCCCCGGGAGGTTCATCATTTCGCCTGCCTTCTGGGCTACGGGGCTTCCGCCATCTGCCCCTATCTGGCGATCGAGACGGTGACCGCGATGGCCGCCCGGGAGCGGGAAGGAGGGCGGTCCGAAACCCCTGAAGAGGCCGTGCGCCACTATATCCAAGCGATCGAGAAGGGCCTGCTCAAAGTCATGGCCCGCATGGGGATCTCCACTCTGGACGCCTACACCGGCGCCCAGATCTTCGAGCTCATTGGCCTGCGCCCGGAGGTGGTGGAATGGGCTTTCGAAGGCACTCCAGGAGTGTTCGGGCCTGTCGGCCTGGCGGAGATCGCTCAACGGGCCCAAATCTGGCACCAGGCTGCTTTCCGTGCGGAACGCCCGGAGCTCCCCTCCCCTGGCTTCTACAAGCATCGTGCGCGGGGGGAATTCCACACGCTGAATCCGGATGCCATCCGGGCGCTCCAGGAAGCGGTTCGCATGCCCGACGCCCTGGGGGAGGGTTTCCCGGAAGCCTATCGGCGTTATCAGGAATTCGCCCGCCACGCCCAGCGGGAGCCGGTGGACCTGCGGGATCGGCTGCGATGGCGGAGCGATCGCGCGCCGATCCCTATCGAACAGGTGGAACCGGTGGAAGCGATCCTGCGCCGGTTCTCCACCGCGGCGATGTCCCACGGAGCCCTCTCCCCGGAAGCCCATGAGACCCTGGCCATCGCTATGAACCGGCTGGGGCTGCGCTCCAATAGCGGCGAGGGAGGTGAGGATCCTGATCGCTACGGGACGGAGCGCAACAGCCGGACCAAACAGGTGGCCTCGGCCCGCTTCGGGGTCACGCCGTATTACCTGATCTCGGCGGAGGAGCTTCAGATCAAGATGGCCCAGGGCTCTAAGCCGGGGGAAGGCGGGCACCTCCCCGCCACTAAGGTGACGCCGGAGATCGCGCGCCTGCGTTTCGCCCAGCCGGGCATCGACCTGATCTCGCCCCCGCCCCATCACGATATCTACAGCATCGAGGACCTGGCCCAGTTGATCTACGATCTCAAGGCCGTCCATCCCCAGGCCCAGGTATCGGTGAAGCTGGTCTCCACTGCTGGCGTAGGGGTGATCGCGGCAGGGGTCGCCAAGGCGGGGGCGGATATCATCCTGATCAGCGGGCATGCGGGTGGGACCGGCGCCTCGCCGTGGTCTTCCATCAAGAACGCGGGGATGCCGTGGGAAATGGGGCTGGCGGAAGCCCACCGGATGCTGGTGGCCTGCGGGCTGCGGGATCGGGTGCGGCTGCGGGTGGATGGCGGGTTCCGCACCGGTCGGGATGTGGTGATCGCCGCCTTGCTGGGGGCCGATGAGTTCTCCTTCGGAACGGTCCCCCTGATCGTCCTGGGATGTGTGATGGCCCGCGTATGCCATCAGAACACCTGCCCCACCGGCGTCGCCACCCAGGATCCGGAGCGCCGGGCAAAATTCGCTGGCCGCCCGGAGCACGTGATGGCCTACTTCCGGATGGTGGCCTATGAGGTCCGGGAGATCCTGGCCGCGCTGGGCTATCGCCGTCTGGGGGATCTCATCGGGCGCACCGATCTGCTGGAGGCCCTGGACGACTCCGTGGATTGGGAAGCAGTGCTTCGCCCGGCGACGCCGCCTCCGGCAGTTCCCGCCGCCCCGCGCGTTGGATCCTTCGCCCTGAACGATCAGATCGTCCGGGACGCGATCCACGCCCTGATGGAAGGACGTCCGGCGCGCGGGATCTATCGCATCCGGAACATCGATCGCACGGTGGGGGCACGGCTGGCCGGGGAGATCGCCCGGCGTTACCGTGAGGCCGGTTTGCCCGAAGGCACGGTCACGCTGATGTTCATCGGCGAGGCCGGCCAGAGCTTTGGGGCCTTCGCCCATCGGGGCATGCGGTTGATCCTGATCGGCGCGGCCAACGATGGCGTGGGCAAAGGGCTGGGCGGGGGCGAGATCATCCTCCGCCCGCCCCACGACCTGCGGGATCCATCGCCGGTGCTCATGGGGAACGCGGCCCTCTACGGGGCCACCGGCGGGTGGCTCTTCGCAGCCGGCCGGGCCGGCGATCGGTTCGCCGTGCGCAACAGCGGGGCCTGGGCGGTGGTGGAAGGGGTGGGCGACCATGGGTGCGAATATATGACCGGCGGCGGTGTGGTGATCCTGGGCCCAGTGGGGGACAACTTCGGCGCCGGGATGACCGGTGGGGTGGCCTATGTGCTGGACGAGCAGGGGGAGCTGGAGCGGCGCTACAATCCACAACTTGTGCGGATTGATCCGGTGGAGCATGAAGACGAGATCGCTTTTTTGAGGGACGCCCTGAAACGGCACCAGGAGCTTACCGAGAGCCTACGGGCCCAGGAGCTGCTGAAGCGCTGGCCGGAGCCGCTGACACACTTCCGCCGGGTGTTGCCCAAGGGTCTGGCTCGCCCGCGGCTCCCGACCTTCGAGGCCCTTTCTACCCGCTCTCTCCGGCTTCCCATGGCCGTCATGCAGTTTTCGCGGTAGTGCTCCGTCCGCTTTGGATTCAGGGGTTTCTTGGGGGCGGTGGGGGCCTTCGGCCCCCCACCGCCCCCGAACGATTTTTTCTTCCCCTCCCTACGGCCCTCCGGGCCATAAAAGAAACTGGCCGCCTCATCCTCCGGCTCAGCCCTTTCCCGGATCCTGAGGCCGGGAGGCGTCGTGAAACGCCGGCAGGAAGAGGATCCCCATCCCCCATGACGACCCCAGCATCGCCAGGGCCGCGCCCATGCCGCCCCAGCGGGGGATCAGCAACGCGTTAAGGGCGAGATTCAGCGCGGTCCCGAAGAGGAAAGCCCGGAACAGACGATCCGATCGGCCCCGGGCGATCCAGATCGCTGAGCCCAGGCTGGAAAGGAAAGCAGGCGGCCATGCCCAGACCAGCCCCCGCAACATCGGGATCGCCGGCTGATAGGCGGATCCGAAGGGCAGACGGATCAGCGGATCCGCCAGGAAGGTCAGGCCCAGCGCGGAAAGGGCCGCGAGGCCCAGGAGGATCTTCAGCAACCGATGAGCCCTTCGCTCCGGGTGGGCCTCCATGGCCAGACGGGGAAGGATGGCGGTGAACAGAGCGTTGCTCAGCAACAGGCCGGCCTCATAGAAGCGATAAGCCAGGCCATAAAAGCCGGCCTCCACCGGCCCCCGCCATGTCAGCAGCATCAGGCTGTCCGCCCGCGCGTAAAGGGCACCGACGATCCCGAAGCCCAGCATCCGGAGGCCCTCCCGCAACGCCCCAGGCGCCCGCATCGGCTCCCCGCCGGACCGCCCGCTCAAAGGGGCGCTGAACCGATCGGCCATCCAGCGCAGCCCGATTCCATCCAGCACGATCATGCCCGCGAACCCCAGCCACAACGCCGTCCATCCATATCGGGCGGCCAGCGTCATGACGGTGAGGCCCACCGTTCGGGTGAAGAACAGCATGCCCGCAGCCCGTTCCAGGCGGCCGGCCGCCGTCAGACGCGTCCCCTGCCATGTCAGCCACGCCATCGGCAACAGCAGCGCGGTCAAAAAGGGAAGATCCCCCCGGATGGATGGGGGGACGTAATCCGTGAAAGAGAGGATCACCGCTATGGCGAGGATCAGCAGGACCCATCCGATCTGGATCAGGAGATAGAGGCGAACGCGGGGGCGATCGGCGCGGGCCAGGTCGCGCACCATCAGGGAGGATAAGCCGCTGCTCCCGGACTGGTGGGTCAGGATCAGCCAGGATTGAAGCACAGTGAACCGGCCGAAATCCTCGGGGCCCAGCCACCGGGCCAGCAACAGCGACTGAAGAAACCCCAGCGCCCGAGACCAGACCTGCGCAGCCCCCCAAAGAGCGGATTGAACCCACCATCCCCTCAGAGGGTGCAGGCCCTCATCGGGTCGAACGAGGAGCTGGGAGGACGAAAGCGGGGGAGTCGCAGGCGCTGGTCCTTCCAAAAGGATCTTCTCCGAAGGAGGCTTGGAGGTCGAGGAGAGCAGACGCCCACCCTCGATGGCAGCGTCGGGTTCCTGAACTTCTCCCCCCTCCCCACGGCCCATGGAGGCCGTGGGGAGGGGATGAAAGACTTCCCGAGGAAGCGAACGGCGCAACCCCTCTCCTATTTGGCGTCGCTGAACAGATACCCGGTGAAGCGTTCCAGCATCGAAACGCCGCGCACCTCGTTCTCCAGGAGCGGCGTCACCCCCCGCACCAGTCCGTCGAAAAGGGCCTCGATCTCCTGGAGATAGCGCGCCTGCATCTCAATGCGGTTGCGGACGAAATCAGGAGTGTTCTCGCCCAGGAACGAGCGATCGATCAGCCCGTTGACGATCACACCCCCTACCGGGATGCCGAAATCATGGAACCAGTTGATAAAGCGGCGGATCACCGCGATGGGCAGCGCCTCAGGTAAGGTCACGAAAAAGAAGGCGGTGAGCTCCGGGTCGGTGATCAGCCGGCGGGCCCGCTCCATTCGATCGCGGAAGCTGATCAGATAATCCATCAAGGGGTCCGGCTCCTCCTTCTTGGTAAAGGAAAGGAGCTTTCGAAGGGCCTGGGCTTCCTGGCGGGACTTGATCATCTTGTTCACCCAGAGGGCGTAGACCTTGGACATGCCGAGGAGCCGGCGGGCGTTGGCCGTGGGGGCGGTGTCGAACACATAGACCTCGTATTCGTCCCGGAACATCAGGTCGATCATGTTCTCGAACATCGCCGACTCCTCGAAGGCCGGGTTCATAGTGGCCGATTCCACGAACTCATCCGCCCTCGTGGAGATCTCGGCGAACTTCAGGAACCACTGGATCTTCTCCCGGATCTCCCGCTTGGAGCGCTCGATGGTATCTTTCGTGTCGATCTCATAGGCCCACAGGTTGGGCACCCCTGCTACCGGCGTCGGCTTCCCGAACACGTTCTGGTCGAGCAGGCCCGAGAGGCTGTGGACCGGGTTGGTGGAGGCGAGGAGGGTCCGCCGGCCCCGCCGGGCGAACCAGAGAGCCGTGGATCCTGCCATCACCGTCTTCCCCACCCCACCTTTCCCGCCAAAGAACACATACTTTAAGCGGGGATGCTCCCGCAGGAAATCGATCATCGTCTTCTCGATCCGGATCATTCCCTCTCTCTCCTCGAAAGGATCGATTTCAGGCCACCTCATTTCCGAAGAGCAGATCCGCCACCCGCGCGATCATATCCAGGCCGGTCACATCCCGTTCCAGCTCGGGGACATACGCCAGGACCTGCTGGCCGAAGCGGGCGCGGATCTCCTCCAGATGCCGGCGCTGCATCTCGATGCGGTTGCGCAGATACTCCGGGATGTTCTGGCCCAGCAGCTCCACCGGAAGCACCCGATTGACCACATAACCCGAGATCGGCACGTCAAACCGACGGAACAGCTCCGCCGCCTTGATGGTGTCCAGGATCACCAGCTCCTCGGGGATGAGGACGAAGAAGAAGGCCGTCTTCCGGCTGTCCGTGAGGATGCTGGAGGACATATTGATGCGCTGTCGGATATACTGGAGCTCCTCCAGGATACGGTCTTCCTCGGTTTGCTGACGGCGGATGCGGGCCACCATCTCCTCGTATTCCCGCATCTCCTCCCGCAGCTTCGTGATCTTGGTGATCCACTCGTCATAGACCTTGGCCATGCTCAGGTAATACAGGGCGTGCCCCAGAGGGACGAGGTCGTAAATGTAATAGTCATAGCGGCCCTCGACCACGATATCCACCACGGCGTCGAAGATAGCACTCTCCTCCATCGCCGGCTCCGCCGAGGCCGCCTGGATGTAATCCTCAATCTCCTGAGGCACCTGATCCAGGCCATACATGTCCATGATCTTGCGCCGGATCTCCTCCTGGTACTCCTTGATCCGACGATCGGCATCGATCTCCTGGGCCCAGAGGTTCGGCATAATCTCCACCGGGCCTTTGCCGAAGATGTCTCGCTGGAAGATATCCGAAAGGCTGGCCTGAGGATCGACCGAGAAGACCAGAACCTTGTAACCCTGCTTGGCCAACCAGTAAGCGGTGGCGGCGGAGAAGGTCGTCTTCCCCAAACCGCCCTTGCCGCCGAACATGATGTAGCGGCGCTCAGGATTCTCCCGGATCAATCGGGCCAGCGCGGTCCCCATTCCCGTTTCACCTCAAAGGATTTTTGAGAAAGCCAGGAAGATATAAAGCTGGGCGTTACGCCGTTCGCTTCCCCCGGGGGAGGCGAGTTAGAACATCGCGTCCGCGACATCCCGCTCCCGCAACATGCGGCGCTTCCAGGTGCTGATCTGGGGCACCACATAGGGCAGAATGCGCAGGCTGTAATAGGGCGGCAGGATGGGGACCCCGATGAGATCGCCCATGGTGATCAGGATGAACAGATGCTCCATGCTCGCCCGGGTGCGAAGCGCATAGCGGGCCATATCATGGGCCGCCATACCATATGTCAATTCCTGAACAAAATTCATCACCCGGCGCACCAGGCTTTCCCGCGGCTTTTGCTCCGTCATGGCGTTCCCCCTCCTCATCTCAGTATCAGTAATGGAAATTACAAAGCTGGCTTCCTCCCGGATTTGGGGGCAGAGCCAGGCGCTGAAGGCATCCGGCTCCAACCCCAAGAGGCGGGATCATCCTGCCCAGGCCATTGCGCTTCCAACGGCGTAACTCCTCCAAGTAAATCCCACAACGCCGTGGGCGATTTCAGGCGTCGAGTGCAATCCGATCCCCTTCGGGAGGGAAGCGGGCCATGTCCCTCCCCATAGCCTCTAGGGCCCTGGGGAGGGGAAAACATTTTTGGGCTGTGGCGCCGCCTTCGGTGACGCCCCAGCCCCGAAACCCGCATGATGGCTCGGAAACTGCATATGGCGCACAGCTTTTCCCCGACGGATTTTTGGGCCTTCGCCCATGCAGGACGAGGAGACGATCCGGCGCCATGGCTTCCCCACGAAGGCGAACTCACAGCCCATGCAGATGATACTCGTGCTCGTCGATGAATTCCCGCTCCCTCAGCACCCGGCGTTTCCACGTGTTGAGGACAGGAACCACATAGGGCAACAGACGCAGGCTGTAATAGGGTGGCATAATGGGGAGGCCGATGAGATCGCCGAAGAGGGCAGCGATGAAGAGGTTCTCACTGGCAGCTCGCATCTCCAAGAGATGCTGCACGACGTCATAGGCGGCGAATCCATAAAAGAATTCCCGAAACGCCTGCCGCCAGGCTCGCCACCGTTCCCCAAGCCGCATCCGGAGCAGCAACATATCCCGGCCCTTATGGCGTTTAACTACAATCTATATTATATAAAAATCAGAGTGCATGGGCCAGGGCGCGAATAGCGCCCCCTATGCAACGGATCCAGTCGGACTACCTCTGGGGTCCCTTCTCTCTCCCCAAGGCCTCGTGGGCCTGAGGGAAACACTTCAACGCTCCGGGATTCTCTTCGATGACCCGCCCGGCAGGATCTCGTATTTTGTCCAGCGAATTCCTGGAGATGGGCAAGAGCCACCCTCAGCGGCCTCCCGCCCAACCCGAATGAAACCCTTAGGGCTCCAACCAGACCTCCACGCTCGTTCGATGGAAATCCCCTGCGAAGGCCGGGCTGGGATCGCGCACCACCACCCGGCCTGGCCCGGATCGCGATATCCGATAGGGGATCTCCACCCGGAAGGGAGCTGGGTGGCCTGGATCGGCTGCATCCAGAGTGATCGTGCGGGCACCCAACAGATCCCCTTCCTCATCTAAGAGCTCCGCCACGAGGGTCTGCTCAAAACGGGCAACTCCTATTCCCTGAACCACAACCACCCCACCCCGAATCCGCTGCGCTATGACCGGATGCTGGATGAGAATCCGCTCCCGGGATGGCGGGGGCGGCCGGAGCTCGCTGGGCCCTCCAGGGATCAGGAGGATCCCCGCCGTGCTCAGATGAGTGATCCCTCCATCCCGCGGGCTCGTCGCATAAACCTGAAGGAAGGCCTGTCGCTCGCGATCCACTGCGAATGGGATCTCAACCTCGAAAGGGCCCCGCTTTCCCACATCGGAAGCGATGATGACCGGGCGCTCGATCCAGGGCTCTTCCGCATCGTCGAGAACGAGCCGGACGATCAGGTGCTGCTCAAAAGTTGGATCGGCGATGCCAGCGATGCGCAAAGGACTGGCCACCCGGGATCCCGGGCCGGGTTGCAGAATCCAGATCGCCTCTTCCGGCCATCCGTCAAAAGAGGAAGGCGAGGGTGGGGGAACACGGGTCAGGGCTGCCGAGGACGGGGTGGCAACCGGGGTTGCGGAGTCCTTTCCGGGAGCAGAAGCCCTGGGGCTTTCCACCGTAGCAGGGCTGCAGGCGGATATGAGCCCGACGAACATCAGCGCGAACAGGATCTTGGTGAGAGGCATTTCGGATCTTCTGAGGGTGAGCCTCGCATTTTGTCGGCGCAGGAGGTAGAAAGCGGGGCACACCGGATTCATTTCACCAGTTTACAACGGGCCGGCCTCAGAGGCCAGCCCGGCCTGCATGGAGCAGGTGGCTTCGCTACCCCCAACCCCAGGTTGGCAATCGGACAAATTGAGTTTTCTAACAGCTCCAGGTATGATATAACAAATAATGAAGATACGGATCCATCCCGATGGACGACCCGTCCCTGGAGTTAACGGCTTTGTTTCCCCAGCTGGAATCATTGAAGGGCCGGGCGGCTGAGCTGGAGCAGGCCCTTGAGCGGCTCCGCTGGGTTCATGATTTGCTCCAGCAAGTGGATCGAGCGTGGGCGACGGAATCCCCCATAGCCCACGCGCTAAGAGCCGTCCAGCGCGCCTTTGAGGCCGATGCCATCCTCTTCGTCCAGCTGGATTCCCAAGGACGTCCGGCACGCTGGTGGCAGGCCGGATGGGAAACGATCTCCGCGGATGATCCCCGGGCGCCCTTTCAAATCCTCCTGGATGCGAGCTGGGCGACGCAGGGAGGTACCCCCCGTATTCTTTCTCTTTCCGAAGCGATGCTCCCCGCCGGCCAGCTGCTGGCCCGATCCGCCCTGATGGTGCCGCTGAGGGATCCCTGGGGGAACGAGGGCTTGCTGGCCCTTTTCCGGCAAAGCCCGGAGGGTTTCCCGGAAGAAGCTTGTGATCTGGCCGGGGCGGCAGCGGAGCCGCTGGCTGTGCGCCTCTACTCCCTTCACGCCCTGGAACAGCAACGCCATCTGAACCGGGCGGTGACGCTCCTCTTTCGGGTGGCTCGGATCATGGCCTCCAGCCCAGAGCTCCCCGTTACCCTACCCCAGGTCGTCCGCATCATCCGTGAAGAAACCGGCTGGCCCCAGGTCGCTATCCTGGCCCACGAGCCGGCGACCCAGCGCCTGTGCGTTATGGCCTGGGAGGGTTATAGCGCGACGGCCGATCTCGGCCGCTGCCATATCCCGGTGGATCAGGGGATCACCGGGCGGGCCTTCCGGACCGGAGAGCCTCAACGGGTCCCGGATGTCTCTCTGGATCCAGATTATGTGGTGGGAGATCCCGCCACCCGGTCTGAACTGGCCGTTCCGATCTTCGCCGGGGAGATGCCCTGGGGCGTGCTGGATGCCCAGAGCCCAGAGCGTTACGCTTTCACGCCCGACGATGAGACGCTGATGCTGGCGGTGGCGGGGACCATCAGCATCGGCCTGGAAGCCGCCCGGGTTTACGAACGGGTCCAGAAGGAACGGGCTCAGGTGGGCTTGGAACGGGACCGGCTCATCGCCTTGTATGAGGGTTACCTGGCCCTCCAGCAACATGCGGATCCTGTGCAGGCACTAACCGAGGCGGTGAAGATCTTCCCTCGATTGGGATGGCGAGCAGCGCGCTGCCGCGTGCTCGATGAATTCGGAAAGCCCCCTGTGATGGCGGAAAGCGTTCCGCCTCCTTCGTTCCCTCCCCTGGACCTGGAGCCCTGGCTCCGGAACGACCCCCGTCTGGAACGCTATCGATGGCGCGGTCGGTTTTACCGCCTCCCGACGGACGATCCAGAGATCCGCGCCGGGTTTCAGAATGGGGGGAAAGCTCCGATCCCGCGGGTGGCCCTCCCACTTCCAGATGCCACCGGGCGCCTGCTGGGGCTGGTGGAACTGGAAACTCCCGATGAGAGGGAGGATCTGGAAGGATCCCTGTTGCGACCAACGGAGCTTCTAACAACGCTGTTGGCGATCTCCTTCGATCGCGGACGTTTGCTCCGGCGCTATGAGCAACGCCTGCGGGAGCAGACCATGCTCTACCGGGCCGTGAGCGCCCTGTTACGCTCCGACGAGCCCGGTCCGATCCTCACCGAGATCACTGCCGCCCTCTGCGAGGCCCTGGATGGAACGAGCGCATATTTCGTCGCAGTGGATCCCGGACGCCGAACGGCATGGGTGGCGGCCGAGTATTACGCCGAAACCGCTAATCCGATGGAACGGATCTCTGATCTGGGTGTGATCTATTATGAAGAGGAAGTCCCGCTCGAATGGATGGCCATTCGGGAGCGTCAAATCCAGACGCTGTATGCGGACGACCCTCCGGATGCCTATGAAGAGGAGCGTGCCATCCTGCGGCGCTATGGCGGGTGGTCCGTGCTGATCATTCCGATATTCGCTCAGGAGGAGCCCCTCGGAGTGGTGGAGGTTTGGGACAGCCGGCGACGCCGTGAATTCGATGCGGGGGAGCGGGCTCTGGCCCAGGCCATCGCCCAGCACGCCGCCATCGCGCTCCAGCGGGCTCGCCTGTATGAGCAACTCCAGCAGGTCAACCGGCGTCTGGAGGCGATCTTCTTCACCGTGGAGGATGGCCTCATCCTTCTGGATCGGAACGGACGGATTGTCCAGATCAATGCCGCAGCCCAACGGCTGATGGCCGGGGCGGCGCTCTCACCGGAGCGTTCGCTGGCGGATCTCCTTCGCCAGCTGCGGCATCGGTCCTCAGAGGCTGCCCGCACCATGACCCGATGGATACGCCGGATCCGCCGGGAGGCCGCATCGGGTTTCCGTATGGAGCTCTCTCTTCCTCTGAAGGATTCCACCCACTGGTTCGCCCTGATCTGCACCCCGGTCCAGGATAAGGATCCACTGGGAGGGGGATGGCTGCTGGTTCTCCGGGACATCACGGCGGAACGGGAGCGGGATCGATTGCAGGAAGAGATGATCCGGATGCTGATGCACGATCTGCAAAACCCCCTGGGGCCCATCCATCTCGCCCTGGAGGAGCTGGCCACCTACTCGGAGCTGAGCCCCTCTGCGCGCTCGCTGATCCGCACCGCTTTGCGAGGGCTGGGACGTCTTCAGAATCTGATCAGCAACCTGCTGGATCTCGCCCGCCTCGAGTCCGGGCGCTTGCCCATCGAGCAGGAGCCCGTGGACCTCGGAGGGCTGGTGGAGGAGGCGGTGGAGGAATGGGATCCGGTGTTCCAGCGCCAGAGGCTTCGCGTGACGGTGGAGGTCGCCCCGAAGTTGCCACAGGTGTGGTTGGATCGACAGCTGATCTCCCGCGTGCTCTGGAACCTCCTCTCGAATGCCACAAAGTTCGCGCCGACCGGGGGCGAGATCCGGATTCGGGCTTATCCCCAGGGAGAGATGGTGGTCCTCGAGGTCTTCAACAGCGGCTCTTATATCCCGCCGGACCAACGGCAACGGATTTTTGAGCGTTTTGCCGCTTTACCGGGTCGGGGCGGATATGGGCTGGGCCTCGCTTTCTCCAAGCTGGCCGTGGAAGCCCACCGCGGGCGCATCGAAGTGGAAAGCGACGCCAGCGGGACCACTTTTGTGATCCGCGTGCCGATCCGTCCTTCCCCTCTCGTATGAAGGGCTCCACGGCTTGAGCCGAGCATGCCTTGCTCCTGTCCCCGGCTTTTCAGCTGCAGACACCGTCGGAGCCCGCCGGCGAGGAGCAGGGCTGAGGACTCGATTGTGGAGCCAGGCACCTTCCGCGCCCAGTTCCACTCTCCCGACGTCTCCAGCCAGTGTGGCAACGAACCCGCATGGCTTCCCTTCTATGTCTCCTCGAAGAGGTCTTTTCCCCTCCTTGTCCCACAGCCTGAAATCGCAGGGGAAGAGAGAGCGATTCGAAGAGCCGAAGCGACGCCCTGGCTATAGGAAGCGCCTCTGGCACTCCATCCCTTCATCATGTAAACTTAGGCATTAGGCCATAGAGGGAAAGTGTCCGGCGGCAAGCATAGCGTTCCCTGCCGGGGATTTTGGGTTGGATCGAAGGAATGAGGCAGCGAACATGACATCGTGGGTAGGGATCTTTGATTCCGGGGTGGGCGGGCTGGCGGTGTGGCAGGAGTTCGTCCGTCTGGCCCCTGAGGCCCCCACCCTGTATGTGGCCGATCAGGCCCACGTCCCCTACGGCCCCCGGCCGCCGGAGGAAATCCGGCGCTTTGCGGAGGCCATCACGCGGTTCCTGCTGGATCAGGGGGCCCGCCTGATCGTGGTGGCCAGCCATACCATCTCGGCGGCCGCCCTCTGGCCACTGCGGGAGGCCTTCCCCCGCGTTCCCTTCGTAGGCATCGAACCGGCTGTGAAGCCGGCAGCGGCCCAGACCCGCACGGGGGTGATCGGCGTGCTGGCCACTTCCGGCACCCTCAACGGCCCTCTCATGGCCCGTGTCGTGGAACGATTCGCCCAACAGGTCCAGGTCATCCGCCGGGTTTGCAGCGGATGGGTGGAGCAAGTCGAGGCGGGCCTGCTGGAAGGTGAGGAAGCGGAGGCCCAGATCCGCCATCATCTCGATCCGGTGGTCCGATCAGGCGCGGACGTGCTGGTGCTGGCCTGCACCCATTACACATTCCTGGCCCCCCTGATCCGCCGCGTGGCCGGGCCGGGGATCTCCCTGGTGGATCCCGCGCCGGCCGTCGCTCGACGAGCGGCGGAGATCTGGCGGGCGCAGATTCAGGAAGGGAGGGAGGCCGCTCCCAAGGGGGCCCGGGGCGGGCTCCACGCTTTCTTCACCACCGGTGATCCCCAGCGCTTTCAGGAGCAGCTCCGCCAGTTGATCGGCCGGGATGGCCCGGTGGAACGGCTCCGCTGGGATACAGAAGGCGCCCTTCGGGAAGCCACGGGCTGAGCCGGCTTTCCGCCGAGGCGCTCCCCACCATCTGGCGGCCTGTCTTTCTAGGCCCCACTTCTGACCCTCAAAGATTCCCAGCCAGCAGGATCTCGGGCGCGCATCTCGGCTTCCGCGCCCTCACGGGCGGGCGTTTATCTGAAATCGAACATACCGTGGCGATCTTCCCCCTCTCCATCGGGGATCTGGGGAATCGTCCCTACCCCCTCCCGCCGCTTCCCCGCATGGGGAGGGGATGGGAGGAGCAGGAACGACGGAGTGGGCGATCTCGTCGTTTCCAGAAACACCGGCTTACGATAGAGCAGGATCGATCACGCACAGCAAGGGAGCGGGAATGAGCTTGATCTTGGCCCTTGTCCTGACCTTTGTGCTGGCCGCGATGGCTCCCCGGCTTCACGGCCTCCTGCGGGAGGCTTCGGGATGGGTCCTCGCGCTGTGGCCGCTGGCCTGGACGATCTACTTGGGAGGCCTGACCGGGCGGATCACTCAGGGGGACCCCTTGTATATCCGCTATCCCTGGATGCCTCAACTGGGGGTGAGCCTGTCTTTCTATGTAGACGGGCTGGGGTTGCTGTTTGGGTTGCTGATCAGCGGCATCGGCGCTCTGGTGCTGATTTACTCCGGAGGCTACTTGAAGAAGCATCGACACCTCGGGCGGTTTTACCTTTTCATCCTTTCGTTCATGGGGTCGATGCTGGGGTTGGTGCTGACCGGGAACCTGATCGCCCTGTTCGTGTTCTGGGAGCTGACCAGCCTGAGCTCGTATTTTCTGATCGGCTTTGAGCACGAGCGGGAGGAGGCGCGGCAGGCGGCGCTGCAGGCCTTGCTGGTGACCGGCATCGGAGGCCTGGCCCTCCTGGCTGGCCTGTTGCTGCTGGGGGAGGCCGGAGGGACGCTGGAACTCACAGTGTTGCTGGAACGGGGGGAGGCTCTTCGGGCGAGCCCATACTACCTGCCGGCGCTGATCCTCATCCTGGTAGGGGCCTTCACGAAATCCGCTCAGGTTCCCTTCCATTTCTGGTTGCCGAACGCAATGGAGGCGCCGACGCCGGTCAGCGCCTATCTCCACTCGGCGACGATGGTGAAGGCGGGGGTCTATCTGCTGGCCCGCCTGAGCCCCGCGCTGGGGGGCACCGCCGCGTGGCAGATCGGGGTGACCGGAGGCGGCCTGGCCACAATGGTGCTGGGGGCGATCATGGCCCTGGGCCCATCCGACCTCAAGCGGATCCTGGCCTATTCCACCGTGAGCACCCTGGGGGCGCTGACGTTCCTGCTGGGTCTGGGGACTCCGCTGGCGGTGAAGGCAGCCATGACGCTGCTGCTGGCCCACGCGCTGTATAAAGGAGCGCTGTTCCTGGTGGCCGGTGCGGTGGATCACGAGACTGGCACCCGTGACGTGTGGAAGTTAGGCGGGCTGGGTCCGTCTATGCCGATTACGGCAACCGCAGCCGGGATGGCCGCCCTCTCCATGGCCGGGCTACCCCCATCTCTGGGCTTCATCAGCAAGGAGCTGCTCTACGAAGCCCAGCTCCATGCCCTCCATCTCCCTGCCCTGCTCGCTGGGGCCGGCGTGCTGGCCAGCGCGCTGCTGGTGGCTGTGGCCGGCGTCGTCGGCCTGCGCCCCTTCTTCGGGCATCCGGTCCATCGGACAGGGCATCTCCATGACCCGCCCCCATCGCTATGGCTGGGGCCGCTCCTGCTGGGTGGAGCAGGGATCGCCCTTGCCATCGCGCCCGACATGGCCGCCAGCCCCCTGACCACCGCCGCCGTCAGCGCGGTTCTGGGAAAGCCCACGGTTGTGGAGCTCCGACTCTGGCACGGCCTCAATCCGTCCCTCGCTCTGAGCGCCCTCACGGTGCTCGCAGGGGCTGGCCTCTACGCCGCCCAGCCCTTCCTTCTCGATATCGCCGCTCGGGCCCGCCTGAAGGAATGGGCGGCCCGCTGGGGACCTCAGCGCGGATACGAACGGATGCTCCAGGGCCTAAACGCCCTGGCGACGACGCAGACCCGTCTGTTGCAGAGCGGGTTCCTGCGCTTCTATTTGATGATCATCATCCTCACCACGATTGCCCTCGTTGGATCCACCATCGCCATCCGCGAGCCGCTGTCCCGATGGATGGGACGGATCGTCGATGCTCGCCCCTACGAACTGATGATCGTTGTGCTGATGGGTCTGGCCACCCTGATGGCCGTGCTCACCTCCTCCCGACTGGCCGCCGTCGCCGCCCTGGGCATCGTCGGCTACGGCGTGGCGCTGCTGTATATGCTCTTCGGCGCGCCGGACTTGGCGATGACTCAATTCGCCGTCGAGACCTTGACGGTGATCCTATTGGTCCTGGTGGTTTACCGCCTGCCCCGGTTCACCCGCCTGTCGGGCCGCCCCGCCCGCCTGCGGGACGCGGCGCTGGCCCTGGCCGCGGGGGGGATGATGACCGCGTTGATGCTGATGGTGCTATCGGCGCCGCTGAAGTCGAGGCTGGCCCCCTTCTTCGCCGCCAACAGCCTGACCCTCGCTAAGGGACGGAACGTGGTAAACGTCATCCTGGTGGACTTCCGGGCCCTGGATACCCTGGGCGAGATCACCGTGCTGGCAGTGGCAGCCATCGGGGTCTACGCGCTGCTCAAGCTGCGCATGGAGTGAAAGAGGAGATGATCTCCCTGATCCTATCCACCGCAACCCGTTATCTGTTGCCCCTGCTATTGTTGTTCTCGGTTTTTGTGCTGCTGCGAGGGCACAACGAGCCCGGGGGCGGGTTTGTAGGCGGGCTGGTGGCCTCCGCCGCTCTGGCCCTGTATTCCATTGCTTACGGCGTGGCCGCCGCGCGCCGGATGTTACGGATCGACCCCCGCGCCCTGATCGGCGTCGGGCTGCTGATCGCCATCGGCAGCGGATTGCTCTCCATGGCCCGAGGTCTCCCCTTCCTGACCGGCCTCTGGGTCGAGCGGGAGCTGCCGCTGCTGGGGAAAGTTGGAACGCCTCTGCTCTTCGACGTGGGCGTGTTCCTGGTGGTGATCGGAGTGGTGTTGACGATCATCTTCGCCCTCTCCGAGGAGTGAAGCGATGGACATGGTGCTGGCGATCGTCGTCGGCGGGCTGTATGCTGCGGGGCTGTATATGATGATGCGGCGGAGCATCGTCAAGTTGATTATCGGGCTGGGCCTGCTCAGCCACGCATCCAATCTCCTGATCTTCACACTGGGTCGCCTGATGCGGGGCCGCCCCCCTCTCATCGCCCCTGGCGCTGAGGCGCTGGCCGAACCCTACGCGGATCCCCTGCCCCAGGCCCTGATCCTCACCGCGATCGTGATCGGATTCGGGGTCCAGGCCTTCGCGGTGGTGCTGATCAAACGGGTCTATCAGATCGTGGGCACCGACGATCTCGATCAAATGAAGAGCACGGACGAGCTATGAGGGACCTTCTGCTGGTTCTACCGTTGCTGATCCCGCTCTCAACCGCGGTGATCGGGCTGCTGTTCTGGAGCAGGCCCCACCTGCAGCGAGCCCTGGCGACCGTGGGGGCCGGGCTGCTGCTGGCCTCTGGGCTGGGATTGCTGGTCTCCGTCCGACATGGCGGCATCCACACCGTTCAGGTCGGAGCCTGGCCCGCGCCCTTCGGCATCACCCTGGCGGCGGATCTGTTCAGCGCCATCATGGTGGTCCTCACCGGTCTAATCGGCCTCGCCGCCGTCCTCTACTCCCTAGGGAGCATGGATGCCCATCGGGAGCGCTTCGGCTATTATCCGCTCGTTCACATCCTGCTGCTGGGGGTCTGCGGCGCCTTCCTGACCGGGGACATCTTCAACCTGTATGTCTGGTTCGAGGTGATGCTGATCTCCTCGTTTGTGCTGATGGCCCTGGGCGGGGAACGCGCCCAGCTGGAGGGCGCCATCAAATACGTCACCCTGAACCTGATGTCCTCCGCCCTGTTCCTGGCGGCCGTCGGCGTCCTCTACGGCATCGCCGGCACGCTGAACATGGCGGACCTCTCCAAGACCCTTCGTGCTACCCCGCGCCCGGATCTGGTCCTAGCACCCGCTATGCTGCTGCTGGTCGCCTTCGGCATCAAGGCGGCCATCTTCCCCCTCTTCTTCTGGCTCCCCGCCTCCTACCACACCCCACCCGTGGCGGTGTCCGCCCTCTTCGCAGGGCTCCTGACCAAGGTGGGGGTCTACGCCATGATCCGCGTGTTCACCCTGCTGTTCGACCATCACGCCCACAGCGCCCATCTCATCATCCTCGTGGCATCTGGCCTCACGATGGTCACCGGGGTGCTGGGGGCGGTGGCCCAGAACGAACTCCGCCGCATCCTGTCCTTTCATATCATCAGCCAGATCGGATACATGATCATGGGATTAGGGCTATTCACCCCCATCTCGCTGGCCGGATCGATTTTCTATATCGCTCATCACATCATCGTCAAGACCAATCTTTTCCTGATCAGCGGTCTAGTGTTCCAGCTACAGGGCTCTTATCAGTTGAAGCGGCTGGGGGGGCTTTACCGGAAACATCCCGGGCTGGCGGCGCTGTTCCTGACCCCTGCCCTGTCGCTGGCGGGAATGCCGCCCCTTTCAGGCTTCTGGGCGAAGTTGATCCTGGTGAAGGCCGGGTTGGAGCTCCAGCAGTATCTCATCGTGGCCGTCAGCCTGATGGTCAGCCTCCTCACCTTGTTCTCCATGCTCAAAATCTGGAACGAGGCGTTCTGGAAGGCCGCGCCGGCGGAACACTCCGCTTCTCTTTCCCGAGGGACCCAGCTGGCCCTCTTCCTGCCCGTGCTCGGCCTGGCGGCCATCACGCTCTGGATCGGCCTGATGCCTGAGCCGCTCTTCTCCCTTTCGGAACAGGCAGCGCAACAGCTGGTGGATCCCACTGAGTATATCCGCCGAACGCTGGGGGAGTAAAATGAGCACGCTGTTGTTGAACCTTATCCTGACGCTGATCTGGGTCGCGCTAACTGGCCAGTTCGCCTTCGAGAACTTCGCCTTCGGTTTTGCGATCGCCTATCTGTTGCTGTGGCTGACCCAGCGCCCAGAGGAGTCTTACTCGTATTTCAGGAAAATCCGGCAGGTGTTAGGGTTTGCGATCTTCGCCCTATGGCAGATCGTCCAGGCGAACCTGCAGGTGGCCTATATGGTCTTGAGGCCCGGCCACCAGATCCAGCCGGGTGTGATCGCCATCCCCCTGGACGCCCGGACCGATGAAGAGATCACCCTGCTGGCCAACCTCATCACCCTCACCCCGGGCACATTGAGCCTGGACGTGTCGTCGGATCGGCTGGTGTTGTATGTGCATACGATGCACATCGGCGAGAGCCCGGATCGGTTCCGGAAGAAGATCAAAGAGGGATTCGAGCGACGGGTGCTGGAGGTGCTGCGATGACCCTGGAAGTTATGGCCTTTCCCGGGGCCCTGTCGATCCTCAGCCTGGCGATGGCGCTGGCCTTCCTTCGCCTGATGCGAGGTCCCAGCCTGCCCGATCGCGTCATCGCCCTGGATCTGATCGCCACCCTGGCGGTCGGTATGATCGTCCTCTACGCGATGGCGATCGATCAGCCGGTTCTCCTGGACGTCGCCCTCGCCCTGGCCCTGCTGTCCTTCCTGGGCACCGTCGCCTTCGCCCGCTATCTGGAACGGAGCTACCGGCCATGAGGGAGATCCTCAGCCTCGTCCTGATGGCCATCGGCGCGGCCTTCATGCTGATCGCCGGGATCGGCCTGCTGCGGATGCCAGATCTCTACACCCGGATGTCGGCCACCACCAAGGCCACCACCATGGGAGTGGGATCCATCCTGCTGGCCGCCGCCGTCCATTTCGGAGAGCCGGCGATTGTGGCCCGCGCCTTGGCTGTCATCGCCTTCGCACTGCTGACCTCCCCTGTCGCCGCCCATATGATCGGCCGCGCTGCGTATTTCACAGGGGTCCCTCTCTGGAGGGGAACCGTGATCGATGAGCTGCGCGGCCGCTACGATCGCCGCACCCACGCCCTGGAATCCATCCGCTTCCCCGAGCTGGAACGCCGCCTCGCCGATCTCCAGGTCTACCGGCTGCGGGTTCCCTCCGAATCCGCTGTGATCGGTAAGACCCTGGCGGAAATCGAATTGCGGAAGCGATATAACGTCACCCTCCTGGCCATCTTCCGGGGCGCGCACGTCATCGCCAACCCCGAAGGGGATGTGCAGCTGCTGGCTGGGGATGAGCTGATCCTGATCGGTTCTCACGAGCGGCTGCGGGAGGCGATGGACCTTATCTACCAGTCCAGCTGAGGAATCGGAGCGGCCCTTTCCCTAGCCGGGTTCCCGCGGGAAGCCGGTTGCGGACGGACAACGATGGCGATGGGCGCACTGCACATCGAGGAGACAACCGAGGACGGGCTCCCCGCCCTGCGCGTGGAAAACGGCCCTCTGGCCTTGACGATCATCCCTGCCCTAGGCGGGAAGATCGCCGCCTGGGAGGACCGACGCCGGGGCCTTTCCTGGCTGTGGCGGAACCCCTATCTGCCCTGGCAGCCTCCATCCCCAGGGGCCAGCTACGTTCAGGAATTCGATCTGGGCGGCTGGGATGAATGTTTTCCTGCCATCGCCCCCGGACCATATCCCGCCGATCCCTGGGCGGGAACCCCTATCCCCGATCACGGGGAGCTCTGGTCCCAACCCTGGGAGATCCAGGCTCGGATCGAAGAAGAGAAGCTCCTCATCGTCACCGGCGTTCTGGAAGGTCGTTCGCTCCCCTATCGCTTCGAGCGCGCCCTGATGCTGGAGGCCGATCGCCCCGTGGTTCGGATCTGCTATCGGGTGCGGAACCGCGCCGAACACACCCTCTATTTCCTCTGGGCCGCTCATCCCCTCTTCCCCCTGATGCCCGGAACCCGCCTGCTCCTCCCCGGGCCGGCGACGGGGCGAGTGGCGACGGCCATCGGGGTTTCCCCCCAATCCACCTCCTTCTCCTGGCCACGGCTGCCGGTGGAAGGCGGCCTGCTGGACCTCCAGGAGCCTGATCCGGAAGGCGGATGGGCGTTGAAGCTCTTCCTCCGACCGGCTGCCGCCTGGGCGCGCCTGATCCATCCGACCGGCGCGTGGTGGGAGATCGGATGGCGAGGCCCGATCACCCACCTCGGCCTGTGGATCAACGCCGGCGGGTGGTCCGGGGCGGGCACGCCCCCCTACCGGAACCTCGCCTTGGAGCCGGCCATCGGAGCGCCCGACGATCTGGGCGAGGCGATGCGGGAGTGGGGCTTCTTCGGCCTGTTGCCCCCGCTCCAGGAGATGGAGTGGACCCTCCAGGTGACAGTAGGTTGATGAAGGGGGCGCATGGCTACGGCTGCACCACCACAGGGGTCCCGATGTCGGCCCAATAGTAAAGCTGCTCCGCGATCGGCGTCGGCAGGTTGACACACCCGTGGCTCATCGGACGGCCGAAGTTGTTATGCCAGTAAGTCCCATGCAGCGCATAGCCCCGGTAGAAATACATCACGTAGGGAACATTCGGCAACCGATAACCCGGGCCGGTCATGGTCTGAGCGCGCAGCTTGAGATAGATCCGAAAGGTACCGATCACCGTGGGCGTGCGGGGCCGCCCGGTGGAAACCTTCGTTTGCAGAATCGGGGTCTCTCCCTCATAGGCCGTCAGCTCCTGATCGCTGAGGTCCACCAGGATCCATCGTCCCGGAAACGGCGGCCCTTGCCACGGGGTCGGCGAGACCGCAGGGCGCGGACGGGCGGACATTGTTGCGGTCGGACGAGGGGTCCGCGTTGGGGCAACCCTTGGCGTTGGGGTAGGCGAAGACGGGAGGGTGGGACGGGGGGAGGGGGACGGAGTAGGCGTCGAAGTGGCGGGAGGCAAGGTGGCCGTCGGAGTGGGCCCCTCGGCGCGCACCTCGGAGATGGCATCCTCTGAGTCATCCCCTCGGAGATCCACCACGGCATCCGGAGTAGAATCTATCGCCATGGCCTTTAGGGGAGGAAGCTCTCCCTCCCCCTGAGACGTCCATGGATCAAGGGCACCCAATCCCCAGGCGATGAGGAAAACCGCCATCAGCACGGACAGCCCATAAAGAAACCCTACCCCGATCATCCATCGGGGCCAGCGGGCGGGAGGACGTCCCCGAGCGTTCGGGAAACGTCTTCGGATCCGCCGCACGACGGCGCGGATCGGGGGGGATGCCGGCGCCGCCGCATAGGCCTGGGCGGCCCACCACAGGGCTTCCTCTGGGGAGGCCGCCTGAAGCGCCCGTCGTGCCCATCGAAGGGCTTTTAGCTCTGGGGACCGCGCCGAAGCGCCCATCGCTCCCTCCTCGTTCGGAACAGGGCACAAGTGCCGTTCTTTTGGGAACGCTTGACGAGCCCTCGCTTCGCTCCGGGTCCAACGACAAACAAGGCCTTTTGTTTGTAGTAGGGCACGTAAGTGCCCGTTCAAGTGTAGTAGGGCACGTAAGTGCCCGTTCCCTTCAAGAACACTTAACGGCCCTACCACAAACAAAAAACACACGGGCACTAACGTGCCCTACTACAAACGAGTGCCCGTTCCCTTCAAGAACACTTAACGGCACTCACGTGCCAAACCTAATCGCACTGACGTGCCCTACCACAAACAAAAAACAAACGGGCACTAACGTGCCTTACTACAAACAAAAAACACACGGGCACTAACGTTGCCCTACTACAAACGGATGGACACTCAAAACGAGGACTTGGTCCAGTTATAAACTGGGGATTTGAGGAACCGAAGCTGGTCCGAAAGGCCATAGCCCCTCCCTCTCTTCCCCCTCCTCCCCACGGCCTATAGGCCGTGGGGAGGAG
>NZ_JANWXB010000116.1 GCF_025055495.1 Thermoflexus sp.
CGGTGTGGGGGCCTTTGGCCCCCCAAAGATTTTTTCTCCCCCCTCCCCACGGCTCCCTGGGCCGCGAGGAGAGGAAAAGGGGGGGAGGGGCCATTCCCTTAAACCCCCAGTTGATCGCCGGACAAAGCACGAGCCCCCCCATCACCCATCCCTGCAATCGCTATAGAAAGCGCAACCCGTCATCCGTTGCAAGCCAGCGCTGTCTTCATGCCAGGCCGACCGCAAAGCCAGTAAACATTAAATCCCCGCACATCGCAACAAGAAAAAGACGTTTGCGGGCAATCCCCTTCGGCGGACCGCCTGCGAGCTCCCTTGGGAGCCAGGGGCAACTCCGGCGGATTCGAAACCTCAGGGACTCGCCGACCTCGCCCCTCGATCGCGCCCGCACAAGCTGAGTTAAAATGTAGAGCGCACCCAGGGGAGGAGACAGCTATGATGGAAACCGGACAGCGGAAATCACAGGAAGAACGGGTCCGGCTTCATGCCATCGTGCATGGGATCGTTCAGGGAGTGAACTTTCGATATTACACCCGGCTGCGGGCGGAGACCCTTGGTCTGAGCGGCTGGGTGGCCAATCGTTCGGATGGCACCGTGGAGGTGGTGGCGGAAGGACCACGATCGGCTGTAGAGGCCCTGCTTCAGTTCCTGCAACAGGGTCCGCCAGCCGCTCGCGTGGATTATGTGGAAACCTACTGGGAGAGGCCCACTGGTGAATTCCGGGGATTTCGTATCCGCTACGAGGTGGACTGAGGCGCAGGTGCAGCGCCTGGCCTGGATCACTCTTTTGCTTTCCTTCGCTGCCTGTGTGGGGCTCAGCATCCTGGTCCCATGGCAGATCCTGACCTATTTTCGCACCTCCCATATCGGCACGCAGGCCCGGGTCGCAGCCCTCTCCGGGATCCTCCGTCTCGAGAATCCAGAGAGAGAGCCGGTGGCGATCGCGCCCGGCGCCTCGTATTCCAAGCTGGTGGAAGGCGATCTTTTGATCACCGACGCCCAATCCCAGGGGCTGGTGATCTTCTCCGAGCCTTTGTTTTCCGCGCCCCGGGATCTTGCGGCCGTCCAGATCTATCCGAACACCCAGGTGGAGGTGCGACGCGCTCGCTACCCTCGTTTTGAGATCAGCCCGGAACCAGCGCGCCTCACCCTGTATGTTCGCGCCGGCCGAATCCGGGTGACCCGTCTCGAGGGCCGTCGAGCGCTCGAGCTCGTGATCCAGACCCCCCATGGGCAGGCGGAAATGATCTCCGGAACGCTGGCCGTGGAAGTTCAGAACGACCGAACAGATTTCACCATGCGCTCCGGTGAAGCTCGGGTGGGAAATTCCACCGGAATCCAAACCCTGCGGAGCGATCAACGGGCGCGGATTGGGCTGGACGGCCGGGTGGCGGGGCCGCTGGGGGCCGGGCGGAATCTGCTACCGGACCTCTTCCAGATGCCACTACCTGTGCGCAATGTCGATGAGCCCATTCCGCCCTATCAATGGGCTGTTTTCACCTTCGCGAAGCAACCCGGCGAGAGCCAAGGGAATGTGGCCCAGACCTCGGAAGCGGGTCGTCGCGTGCTCGCGATATCTCGCACCGGATTCGATCACGCCCAAACCGGGGTCTTCCTGGTCCTCAATCAGGATGTGCGGGATTTCCGCTCGCTTCAACTGCACATCACGCTAAAGATCCTTTTCCAGGATGTTGCAGTATGCGGGGTGGTGGGGACCGAATGCCCTCTGATGATCCGCCTGGAATACAAAGACATCTATGGCATCGATCGCCAATGGTTGCAGGGCTTTTACGCCGTCGGAGAAGTGACTCCGCAAACCCCCGAGAGCTGCCTCCCCCAGGTTTGCCCGCCTCCTTATAACGTGCATATCCGGGTTCCTCTTGGAGAGTGGTATACGTTTGATTCCGGGAACCTGATGGAATCGCTGCAAGCCATCGGGGCGCCTCCGGCTACGCTCACCCGTCTGCGCATCTATGCTTCCGGCCACAGCTATTCGGTGCTGTTTTCAGAGCTGGAGCTGATTGGCGAGGAATAGTGGAAGATTCGTCTGGGGG
>NZ_JANWXB010000134.1 GCF_025055495.1 Thermoflexus sp.
GCTCAACCCCATATGCTTCGATCGCTTCCCGCATGGAATCGCTGACCATATCCAGATCGATCAGATCCACCGGGCGGTCTCCGATGATCTCCTCCGCAACGGCCCAGGCCCGCCAGAAGTCCGCCGGCGGTATGCCGTCGACCACCAGATCGACATCCGAGTCCGGGAAGAACCACGCCGCATGAGCCAGGGAACCAAACAGCAGAACCCGACGGGCGCCGAACTGCTCCTTCAGCGCTCGAGCGGCCTCGCGGACCCGGGTGAGCAGACGGGCGCGTTCCTCCGGATCGACCGTCGGTGCGGCGGGAATGACCCGCTTTCGGGCTGCTTCTATATACGGTTGCCAGCCTTTCGGGCCAAGCTCCAGCGCCGTGGGCATCGCGATCCCTCCTGGAATAACGTGGAATCCGGTGGGATCCCCTTGCGATCAGGCCAGCCCTCCTGTTAACGAAAGCCCGCCATCCACCACGAAGACCGCGCCGGTGATGAAATCCGCCGCCGGCGAGACCAGGAACAGGGCCAGGCGGGCGACATCCTCCGGCTCCCCGAACCGTCCCCCGGGGGTTGCCTGCAGGATGCGTGAAGCGATCTCCGGCGTGCTCCACAGGATCTCGCTGAAGCGGGTGCGGATCACCCCCGGGGCGATGGCGTTCACCTGGATGTGGTCCGGGGCGAGCTCCAGGGCCAGCAGCTGGGTGAGCATGATCACCCCGGCCTTGGAAATCCCATAGAGGCCCATCCCGGGCGACGGGCGCAGCCCGGCCACGGAAGCGATGTTGAGGATCTTTCCCCGTTTCTGCGCCCGCATCGTTGGGGCGACCGCCTTCGCCATCCGCCAGTAGCCCAGGAGGTTGACCTCCAGGATTTTTTGCCACTGGCCCTCGTCGGCCTCCAGGGTGGGGCCGAAGTGCGGGTTGGTGGCGGCGTTGTTGACGACGATATCGATGCGGCCGAAGGCCCGGAGCGTTTCCTCGACCAGGCGTTCCACCTCCGCCATGCGACCGGTATGGGCCGGAACCGCCAGGGCCTCCCCGCCCATCGCGCGGAGCTCCTCCAGGACCGGCGTGAGGTTCTCCGCCTTCCGGCTGGAGAGGACCACGCGGGCCCCGGCCTCCGCCAGCGTCCGGGCGATGGCCCGCCCGATCCCGCGGGAGGCCCCAGTGACGATGGCCACGTGCTCTCGCAGATCGACGTTCATCGGTATACTGCCCTCCGTGCGTCCCGGATGGGCAGGCCTGGGGGCAGGCCCAGGGGCCTGCCCTCAACGGGATAGGGGCACCCACAGGGGGTTGCCCCTACATAAAATCACAATATGAACACAATGCCCCTACAGATGGGCGTCCGGGCCCATCCCTATTTCAATTCGCGGCTGGTGAGGCCGAGGACGCGGCGGGCGACGATCAGGGTGTTGATCTGGCCGGTGCCCTCGTAAAGGTCGTTGATCTTGGCGTCGCGCATCCATTTTTCCACCAGGTAGCGGGTGGAGTAGCCCAGCGGCCCCAGGAGCTCCACCGCCTTATACGTGATCCAGGTCACCGCCTTCCCCGCCTTGACCTTGGCCATCGAAGCTTCCAGGGCGTTGGGCTTCCCCTGATCGAGCATCCAGCCGGCCCGGAGGGTAAGCAGCCACGCCGCCTTGTGCATCGCCTCCATTTCCATCACGTCCCGTTCGATGGCCGTCAGTTGATGCCGCGGGAGGCCGTAGCGGATCCGAATCCCCTCCTTCTCCAGGACCTCCTTGGTGAACTCGATGGCGGCGCGGGCGATGCCCAGGGCCCCGGCCGCCACCACCGGCCGCGAGGCGTCGAAGGTGATCATCACCCCCTTAAACCCGTCGGTGCGCGCGGTGTCCAGGATCTCCGGGCTCCCCAAGATGTTGTCCAGCGGGATGCGGGCGTTGTCGAAGCGGATGGCCGCGGTGTCGCTGGCCCGGATGCCCAGCTTATACTCCCGTTTGGTGATGCTCACCCCTGGGGTTCCGGCTTCCACCACGAAGGGCTTGATCCCAGCCCGCCCGGCCGTTTTGTCGATCGTCGCCCAGACCACCACGATCCCGTCCGAAGCCTCCAGGGCCAGGTGGCCGTTCGTAATGAAGATCTTCTCCCCGTTGAGCACCCAGGATCCATCCTCGCGCTTCGCCGTGGTCTGGATGGCTGAGACGTCCGATCCCGCGCCCGGTTCGGTCACCGCCATCGCCCCCCACTTCGGCCCGCCTTCGGTGTAGCGCTTGAGGAAGCGGACCTTCTGTTCGGGCGTGCCCACCGCGTTGATGGAGTAGCCGGCCAGGCCCGGGCCGGGCATGCATAGATACAGGCCCGCATCCCCCCAGGTGAGCATCTCCACCAGGAGGATCATGCGCAGGTTGTCATAACGCGGCCCCTCGCGCTTCTTCTCCGTAGGCGGCTCCCCCGCCAGCTGCCGCTCCGCCCGCCGCACAATCCGGATCCAGTCCTGTTGCACGATGGGCCACATGGTGTTCACAAAGTCCCAGGGGATCTCATGCTCGTGCTCATCGTAATAACGGGCGTTGGGCCGCATCAGCTGCTCGGCGACCATGCGGGCCATTTCCCGTTGCTGCTGGATTTCCTCCGGAATCTCAAAGCTGATCATGCAACACCTCCTGCGCTCGAAGAGGATTACATCGCTTGACGACAGTTCAGGCATCTTCCCTTGCCGGGTGGGGATCGCCTGATGTCACACCATCACCATCCCCTCCAGCATCGGGAGGCCCCGGGCGTTGCGCAGCCACATCTCCACCGGATGGTCCCGGATGTAGCCGTGGCCGCCGAGGGTCTGGACCGCGCCATCGGTCACGCGAAGGGCCATGTCATCCGCGAAGAGCTTGCACAGATAAGCCTCCCGGGATGCGTCCTCTCCGCGGTCGATCTTCCATGCCGCTTCCCAGGCCATCAGCCGGGCCGCGTCGATGTCGATGGCCATCTCCGCGATCATAAAGGCGATGGCCTGGCGGTAAGCGATGGGCTCGCCGAACTGAACCCGCTGCTTGGCGTAATCCCGCGCATACTCGAAGGCGCCTCGGGCCAGCCCGACCGAGAGGGCGGCCAGCGCCACCCGCGAGCGCTCCAGCAGCCGGTCCATCGCGATCCCGGATTCCCCGCCGATCCGTTGACAGAGCGGGACGCGGCATCCCTCCAGCGCGATCTCATACGTTGGAAGGGCACGGAGCCCGGCGTAGCGATCGCGTTCTTTCACCACCAGCCCGGGCGTCCCCCTTTCCACCAGGAACGCCTGGGTTCGCCCATCTTCCCTGGCGTAGACCAGGAGCAGCTCGGCCTCTGCCCCAAAGGGGACGCCGATCTTGACCCCGTTCAGGACATATTCCTCGCCCTCTCGATGGGCCGTGGTCTTCAACTGGAAGGGATCGAACAGAAAGCTGGGCTCGATCAGCGCCGCGGCCGCCTTCACGAATCGCTCCCCACAGAAGCGGGGGAGATAAGCGCGCTTTTGCCCTTCGGTCCCATACAGCAGGATGGGGAGGGCCACCGCGTGGGGCGCCAGCAGATAGACGGCAAGGGTGAAGTCTCCCCATCCGAGCTCCTCCAGCGCCAGGGCGCTGGTTAAGGCCGACGGCTCGCCGAAGCCACCGTAGGCCTCCGGGATCATGCTGGGCAGCAGTCCGATCGACCACCCCCGATCGATCACATCCTCCGGAATCTGGCCGGTCTCATCGCACTCCCTCGCGACCCGGCGCAGCTGCTCCTCAGCGAAGGCATGGACCGTCTGGATCAGCATCCGTTGCTCATCGGTTGGCTCGAACGAGATCATCGCGACTTCCCTCCAGTCAGGATCCGAACCGGTTCCAACCTCCTGGCCCCTGATCCCATGGAAAAACCATCGCGCCACGGGCAACTTGAGTCAGCGAATTCAATGGCGGCGCCTGTTCGAGAAAGAGGGGCGCATCCCTCCTTTCCTCTCCTTTTCCGAGGCCCAGTGGGCCTCGGAAAAATGTTTTGGATTCTCCTCCTTGCGCGGCCCCAATAGACGCCGTTTTCATTCCCTCAATGCCCGCAGGCCGATGAGGAGCGTGAAGTCACCTTCCCAGCGCAGCTTGCCGGTGGCGAAGGCGACCTGGCCGTCGAGCTCCCCCCGTTGCATCGAGCTGTAATCCGACGTGGTCATGCGCAATATTCCCGAAGGCTCCGTCGCCCCGTTGTAGATCGCTATCGCCCTCCACATGGTTCCATCCGGCCGCTCCAGCTCCAGATGCACCATCCCCCTCAGGCGCTGAAGCGCCTCCATGCGGCGCCGGGATCGGAAGGCCAAGTAAGGGGGCTCCCCCAGATAGAGACGCCCGGTGATCGCCTCCCGCAGCGCTTCAGCGTCGAGGATCAGCTCGATGTGGGGGATCTCCCCGGTTTCCCCCTCCACCACGGTCAGCCGCTTGCCGTCTTCAACTCGCAGCGTGAAGACCTCCTGATCCACCCGATAGCGGATGATCAAGGTGGTCCCTTCCATTCCCTCCGGCGGCGTAACTGCGACGGCCGCGTCGAAGAGCCGGGGGACCCACTCAATGAAGAAGGCGCGAACAGGAACATCCGGCGGCACCTTCAGCGAGGGCGCGGCGATCTCGGGTGCGGTCTCCCGCAGCACCCGCCGGAGCACTTTCCCGACCATGGACTTGGGGAGGGAATCCCGGAACTCCACGCTCCGGGGAACCTTGTAAGGCGCGAGGTTCTTCCGACAATGAGCCAGGATCTCCTCTTCTGAGGCCTGGGCGCCTGGCTTGAGAACCACGTAAGCCTTCACCGCCTCCCCACGGTAGGGGTCGGGAACACCCACCACGGTGGCCTCCAGGACCGCCGGATGGGCGTAAAGGACCTCCTCTACCTCCCGCGGATAAACATTGAACCCGCCGGTGAGGATCATGTCCTTCTTGCGATCCACGATATAGAAGTAGCCGTCCTCATCCATGCGGGCGATATCCCCGGTGTAGAGCCAGCCCCCCCGCAGGGTCTGTGCCGTCTCCTCCGGCCGGTTCCAATAGCCTTTCATCACCTGCGGGCCTTTAATGATCAGCTCCCCGATCTCCCCTGGCTCGAGCTCGCGGGTCCCTGTCTCCACATCCACAATGCGCACATCGGTATCCGGGATTGGAAGCCCGATGCTTCCCAGCTTCTTGAGGTTCATGATGGGGTTGATGTGGGTGATCGGGGAAGCCTCCGTCAGGCCATAGCCCTCAACGAAGGTGCCGGAGGAGAAGCGGGCGAATTGCTGGATGACCTCTACTGGCAATGGGGCAGCGCCGCTGTTGCACAGACGGATGGAGCCCAGGCCGGACTCGGCGGCCCGTGGATGGTTCAGCAGAGCGATATACATCGTCGGCACTGCCGGCAGGAACGTCGGTTGATAGGCTCGAATGGTGTTCAGCGCCTCCTCCACGTCGAACCGAGGAAGCAGGATGAGCGTCGAGCCGGTGAACATCCCCACGTTCATCAGCGAAGTCATGCCGAAGGAGTGGAAGAGCGGAAGCGCTGCCAGGTAACGTTCCTCTCCCCTCCGGATGAACTCCCGAACCCAGACATACGCCTGGATCACATTGGCGAACAGGTTAAAGTGGGTCAGCATCACCCCTTTCGGAGTGCCGGTGGTGCCCCCGGTGTAGGGGAGGACGGCCACGTCCTCCATGGGGTTCACCGGCGGCTGGAAGAATCGTTCCCCCGCCTTCTCCATCGCATCGACCCAGCGATAGAGCCCCCGGCCGGTGGGCGTCTCGATGCTCATCCCCTGGGCCTGGATCCGCTGGAGATAGAGCGGCCGAACAGCTTCCGGCATATAGTCCTGCAGACCGGCGAAGAT
>NZ_JANWXB010000182.1 GCF_025055495.1 Thermoflexus sp.
CCCTCAAGCTGGAAGGACGAGTCAAGACCGAGAGCAGCACCCGGCGGATGGTCCGGGAGCGGGCGGAGCTCCGGCTCTTCGAGCTGGTCTCCCGCACCAACCGGCTGATCGAAGAGATCCGCTCGAACGCCCGACGGCCGGTCCTGGTGATCGTGGAAGATCTGGATAAGCTCTCTTTCGAGCGGGCCATGGGCCTCTTCCTGAACCATGCCGCCCTGCTGGCGGAGCTGCGCGCGCATATCCTGTTCACGTTCCCCATCGCCCTGCGTTACGCCCGCGAGTTCCTCCAGATCCGCAGCCATTTCAGCGAGCGGTTCATCGTCCCCAACGTGATGGTCTATGACCGTCAGGGACGGCTGCGGCCGGAAGGGTATCGGGTGATGCGAGAGATCGTGGAGCGCCGGGTGGAGCCCTACCTCATCGATCCCGAGGCGATCGATCTGGCCGTTCGGATGAGCGGTGGGATCCCCCTAACCCTGATCCAGCTCCTTCAGTCGGCGATCCTGCATGGGCTTGCCGCCGGCCAGGATCGGATCGGTCTCCCGGAGATGCGAAGCGCTGTGATCCAGTTGCAGAACGACTACCGAGGAACCCTTCGGCCGGAGGATTATGGGGAATTGTTGCGCTACCACCGCACGCGGGCCTTCGTCAACGACGAGCGCACCCGGGAGTTCCTGGCCAACCTGAGCCTTCTGGAATACAGCGATGGGGAGCCCTGGTGCGACGTCCATCCGATCCTGCTTCCCTTGCTGGGAGAGAAATCCGATCGCGCAGGCGGGCGATAAGCCCGCCCGCGTGATCGGCCCCCTTACGGATTCAGGCGGTAGCCCTGCCGGCGCACCGTCTGGATCCAGCGCGGACGCTTGGGGTTGGCTTCCATCTTTTGGCGGAGGTTCCAGATATACCAGCGGAGGGCCTGAAGGGATCCTTCCTGGGGTCCGCCCCAGACGGCGGTGAGCAGCTCATCGATGGAGACCACCCGTCCGGCCCGCTCAGCCAGGGCGACCAGGATGGCGTATTCGATGGGGGAGAGGTCCAGAAGCTGGCCCTGGAACTGCACCTGGCGGCGCTCCCGATCGATGACCAGCGCTCCGTCCCCCACCTCCAGGACGGAGGATGCAGTGGGGACGACTCGGCGCACCCGTCGCAGGATCGCCTCCACCCGCGCGAGCAACTCCTCGACCGCGAAGGGCTTGACAATGTAATCATCCCCGCCCAGGACCAGCCCCCGCACCCGGTCGGGGATTTCCTCCAGGGCGGTCAGGAAGAGGATGGGCACGGTGGAGACCCGTCGGATGCGCCGACAGACTTCCCAGCCTTCGATGTCGGGAAGCAACACATCCAGGATCACCACATCCGGGTTGTGGAGGTCGAACAGGGAAAGCCCTTCACTTCCTGTGCCCACTGCGAGCACCTCATAGCCATTCTGGATCAGGGCCCGCGTTAACAGATCCCGTAATAGCGCGTCGTCGTCGATGAGCAGGATCAATGCTTTTCCATTCATCATCGGTTCCCTCTGCCTCAACCATAGAGTTTTCGGAACGATGGATCTTGCAGGTCCACCGGCTGAACTCCCGGCGGATCATCTTCGGGGCTGGGCGGGGTCAAAGGCCCCTGCCCAGTCCTAAAAACTCCAGTCCTAAAAACCTCAGACCGGCGCATAACATGGCTTCGATTACGGACCGGCGTTTCACCACTCATACCAGTCCGAGGGCCAGACCGGGCGAGGCCGGCGGCGGGCGAAGAGGCGGACCAGCAGCCAGCCGGCCACGAACCCGCCGATATGCGCCCACCAGCCGATGCCGCCCACCGAGGGACTGGCGGTGGTGATCGCCGCCATGCCGTTGATGAACTGGAGCAGGAACCACATCACCAGCAACAGGGCGGCCGGGACTTCGAAGAAGCCCAGGCCGAAGAGGAAATAGGGGGATAGCACGGTCACTCGAGCCCCGGGGAAAAGCACCAGATAAGCGCCCAGCACGCCTGCGATGGCCCCACTGGCCCCAATCAGGGGGACCCGCGAGCCGAAGAGGACCAGGGTCTGGATCAGACCGGCGAGCACCCCGCACAGCACATAGAAAACCAGATAGCGCAGATGGCCCATGCGGTCTTCCACATTGTCTCCGAACACCCACAGGTAGAGCATATTCCCCAGAATATGGGCCCATCCCCCGTGCAGGAACTGGCTGGTGATCAGCGTAATCAGCCAGAACGGATCCTCCTGTCCCAACAAGGCCCCCCAGACCCGAACCGGCACCGCTCCCCATGCAAACAAAAATCGATCCAGCGCCCGCGGAGGCAGCGAGAGCTCGAACAGGAAGATCAGGACGTTCAGCAGGATCAGCATCCAGTTGACAAAGGGAATGGTCCGACTTCGCGGGCTATCGCTAATTGGAATCATTCAGAAATCCCTGCCGAGAAGGTCAAAACCCATTATACCTCTTTGGAAGAAACCGCGGAATCGAGATGGCGTGTTATGCGCGGTGCGGATTTGTTGCAATCCCGGTGATCGAGGCCTTTCCCTCGCTCGCTGGCAAACCCGGAGATGGGGGTGACGGAGCGGGCGGCGCCGTCCACCTTGTCACTCCGATCCCGGTGTTTGCAACAGAGCGTGCTACCCCCCGTGGATGCGGGACCAGCCTCTCTCGCCTTTTTGAGGAGGTGGCATGGCGGAGAGAGGCCTTGCCGCTGGACTGCGGGGCCGGTCCGGCCATCGATCCGCTTGACGGACAACGGGGAGCCAGGCATAATTGCCTGTGGAGGGATGGCCGAGCGGCTGAAGGCGGCGGTCTTGAAAACCGCTAGGGGGCCTGAGCGCCTCCTCGGGGGTTCAAATCCCCCTCCCTCCGCCTTGGGTTTCGTCCGCAAACTTGGGGCAACGGGGCGGGCAGCTTCGCGGCCTGCTCCGTTTCTTTGGCTTTTCTGGTCCTCCTCTCCATGTCGTGAAGCAACGTCGAGGGGAGGATAGAGGGAAGAGCGGAGCCTTGGGTCCCCAGCAGGGGGCGTTCAGATGGCCACTGGGGATCACGGAAGCGGAAGGGGGATCCGGGCGGCCGAGGGACCGCCCGCCCGGATCGTCTGGTTCTCTTACTGTGGATATGGAGGGGTGCCGGAGTGGCCTAACGGGACCGCCTGCTAAGCGGTGGGGGGTGCGAAAAGCCCCCCTCGAGGGTTCGAATCCCTCCCCCTCCGCCTGAGAGCGGGGCAGCGCGCGACGCGCTGCCCCGTTTTTATGAGCGGCCGGGGCCGCGTCTCCCTCCCCACAGCTTAAAGAGCGGATGGAGAGGGGAGAGAATAGACTTCCCGAGGAAAGGAACAGCGTGACGGGGCGAGCGCTCAGCGAAGGACGCGCCGTGCGGCCTGCTCACACAAACTGCGCCCCCCAGCTTCCAGCCACTCCTCAAGCCGGGCGCTCTGGGCGGCTCCCCGGCGGGCATCCTCGTAGATGCCGACCCCCCAGTAAACGTAGCGTCGGGTCTCCGCCGCCCAGCGTTCCGGGCGCCCGATGACTGTATGACCCCCGTTGTAGCCGGCCAGAGCCTGTGCCACATCACCGTTCGCCTTGCGCAGCGCCTCCGCCAGATAGGAAAGCCCCGCTCGAGCATTGGTCTCCGGATCCCATGGATCCTCCTGCGCCCCGAAATGAAAGGGCATCACCTGAAAGAGCCCCATCGCCCCGCTGGAGGAGAGCGCCAGAGGATCCCCGCAGGATTCGATCTGCATCACCGTGGCGATCAGATTGGGGTCCAGATCGTAGGCCTGAGCCCAAGCCAGGATCTGCGCCGACCAGCGCTGCACTTCTGGGGTGAACAAAGGGGCCAGGGCGCCCACCTCCGACGGACGGGAGGGAGCGGAGATCGGGGCGGCAGCCCGTTCCAGGGAGGTGACGGCCTCGTTCGGATTCAGGGTCACGGCCACCACCCCGGCCAGCGGCGTCAGCAGGAGGGCCGCCAGCACTGCGATGCCGAACGGAAGGCCGCGCGTGACCCAGCGTTGCGCTTCCAGCGCCAGCATCGATCCACCTCCAGGGTATAAGGAGATCACCGCGAGCAGCGAGCATCTCAAAGGAGGGACAAGCCCGGAACCTGTTCGGCTTCACCGGGAAGGAAACGGCTGAGCGGGACGAGCAGGAGCGGGAAGACCCGGGAGATTTCGTGGGTGGGCGAGGCCGCCTTCGATGGCCTCGCCCACCCACGAAATGGAACGCTGCCCGTGGCCGGTCAACGCGGATGGATCCGCTGTCGACGAAGCGCCTCCTGGTCTTCCGGGGTGATCAGGCGAGGCCCCGAGGCGGTTCCCCGCGTCTCCTCCGCCGCTTCCGGCGTCTGCGCGATCCGGGCATCCGCCCAGGCGTGGAGACGATCGGCGAGCCGGTGCAGCGCTGGCATGAGAAGCCCCATCATCGTGCTCACCAGGAGGACCCGCCCCGTCCAGACCAGAAAGGCGGTCGCGGTCGGGATGTAAGGCATCAGGGTGTTGACCAGAGCCGTGCGGGGCGTGCCGGGCTGGGCCAGCGGCGAGGCCATCAAGGCCAGGGTGACCGCCCACCACTTGAGGAGGGCATTGGCTCCCGAAGCCAGGAGCCAGGCGACCAGCACATACCAGAAGCCGGGCTTTTCCCGCTCGTTGGGGATCGAGAGATACAGCAGGCCCGAGAGATCCACCAGCCACAGCCCCAGCGCCAGCAACATCCCCCAGGTCATCCCATCGGCGGTCAGGTTGCCGAAGAGCGTGGTCAACGCATATTGGGATGCCGAGTAATTGAACCACTCCAGCGCCAGCCATCCGCCCGCCATCATCAGCCCGACCACCAACGGCACTCCGATCTCCGCCCTCGACACCGGAGACAGCCCGACCGATCCCGGGGCTTCCTCCTCACGGCTCGACCGGAGGGCCCGATCGTCCGGTTGAGCGATCTGGAACCAGTGCCAGGCCATCCGAACCTCCTTAGAACATTTGTTCTAATCCGCAACCTCATCATATCACCGGATGGGTGGGGCGTCAAGTCCCTGGCCGATGGCCCGTTTTGAAAAGCGGTCTCTGCCCGCCTCGGGAAGGGGGCTTCCGCAATTCCTGAGGACGAAGCGGGATCTTCGGGGCTCAGGGCCTTTCGGGGGCGGTTCTGGCTCTCTCGGATGAGGAAATCACGATGGGTTGGAAACGCATACGATGGGTTCAACGCTGCTTGCGCGAACGATGGATCCCTCCCTGAGGATGGGGTCCGGCGGGCCGCCGGAGGCAGCCCGCCGGACCCTCACATTTATTCCGGCAGCGCGGCCAGCCAGAGGCCCAGACGCTCCTGTTCTTCAAGGGAAGCGGGCGCGGTCCCTTCCGCCCGCTCGTCCGGCCAGAGCAGGGGATGACCGCAGAGCGGGCAGATGGGAGAAGTTCCACTTTCCACAAAGCGAAGGGTCTGCCCTTCCAGCTCCACGATCCACTCCTCAGCCTGCGCCCGACCCACCCATGCGCCTTCATGGGCCTGACACTCAACCCGATCACAGAACAGCCACATTTTTTCCATCGGAACTTTTCCTCCGCAGCGTGTTTTGATTGTCCTTCGCATGCGCGCATGCGTCCACTTTATCGGATCCCCCGGGACCCTGGAGGTCCGGTCAGGGGCTCTTGCCTCTCTCCACCAGCTCTCTACTTCGCGGCGTGGGACGGGGGGATAAGAAATCTTTGGGGGGCGGTGCGGGGGGCTTTGGGCCCCCCGTACCGCCCCCGAAAACCCCCAAATGAAAAATGGACAAAGCACTAAAAGGGAATGTGGATTGTCCCTTACTTCTCCTCAGAGCTCCAGTTCCCAACTGGGCAAAGCCCTCGCCGCTTCGCGGCCTCTTCGCAACTTGCGCTACAATCATAAGAGTTGGGAAGGGCGCACCCGGCGAGATCGAGGGAAGAGGAATGGAGGTGGAGATCCGCTCCTTACATACTCTTGAGGAGATCGAGGCGTGCGTGGAGCTCCAGCGCCGGATCTGGGGCTCGGATGATCTGGATGTGGTCCCCGCCCATGTGCTCATCACGGCCGCCCATAATGGGGGGGTGCTCCTGGGAGCCTTTGCTGGCGGCGAGCTGGTGGGGTTCGTATTCGGCTTCCTGGGAACCGATGAGCGCCGGGGACGGGAGGCCCCGGCGGCGGTCAAACTGAAGCACTGTTCCCATCAATTGGGCGTGCTCCCGGAATGGCAGGATAAAGGGATCGGTTATCGGCTCAAGCTGGCCCAGCGCGAGGCGGTTCGGAATCAGGGCCTGCGGCTGATCACCTGGACGTATGATCCACTGGAGAGCCGCAACGCCTATTTCAACATCGCTAAGCTGGGGGCGGTGTGCAATACCTATATCCGGAACGCTTATGGGGAGCTCCACGATGCCCTGAACCGGGGGCTGCCCACCGATCGCTTCCAGGTGGACTGGTATATCGCCAGCCGGCGCGTGGCGACCCGCCTGAGCCAGGGCCATTTCGCCCTTTCCCGTTCCTCCTTTGAACAGGCGGGGGCTGTTCTGGTGAACCCCTGCCGCTTCGACGGCCGGGGCCTGTCGATCCCTCCGGAGACATTCCAGACACCCGATGTGGAGTTCTGGCTGGTGGAGATCCCCCATCATTTCCAGGACATCAAGCGTCAGGATCCGGGCCTGGCCCGGGCCTGGCGGTTCCACACGCGGGAGCTTTTCGAGACGGCCTTCGCCCTCGGCTACCTGGTGGTGGATTTTATCCGCGAGCAGGAGCCGGGGAAGCCCCCCCGCAGTTTCTACGCCCTGGTCCGGGCTCATCTGACCGGGAGGGAGCCATGGAGCGTTTTCGCCCGGCATCTCGTCGACCTTCGGGATGCGGAGTGATCGCGGATGCGACTTTGTTCGTTTCAGGGCCCTGAGGTCTTCGAGGAGCTCACGGAGGCCTGGATCGATCTGCTGCGCCGGTCATCGGTGGATTCCCCCTTTCTGCGTCCAGGCTGGTTGCGGACCTGGTGGGAGCACCTCGGGGAGGGGGAGCTGCACGTGCTGACGTTTGAAGAGGGGGGACGGTTGATCGGCATCGCCCCGCTGCGCCGGATCGCTCGGGATGGCCGTAGGGTTCTGGAGACCTTCAGCGAGGAGGTCACGGATTATCTGGACCTGCCGGTGGAATCCGGCCGGGAGGAGGAGCTCGCCCATGCGCTCCTGGCCTGGCTCATCAGCCCCGCCGCGCCGGAGTGGGATCTTCTGATCTTATGGAACATCCGGGAGGATTCCCCGATATATGGAGCATGGTCGGCCGTTGCGCCTGCTTACGGCCTGGTGGCCCGGGCAGAGCGCTTAACGGTGTGCCCGGTGTTGTCGCTCCCCGCGACGTGGGAGGCCTATCTTCAGATGCTGGATGGGAAGGACCGTCATGAGCTGCGGCGCAAGATGCGCCGGGTCGAGGCGCTGGAAAGCGTCCGCTGGTATATTCTTCGAGAGGACGGGCCGGATGCGGAGGAGGCGATCGAGGCCTTCCTGGATCTGATGGCCGTTAGCAGCCCGGAGAAGGCGGATTTCCTGAGCGAGGGCGTGCGCGCCTTCCTCCGTCAGGCGATCCGTCATGGCCTTCGGGAAGGATGGGCGCGGCTTTCGTTTATGGAGATCGAGGGGGAGAAAGCGGCGACGTATCTGGATTTCGATTACCGGGATCGGATCTGGCTGTATAACGCCGGCTTCAATCCCCGTTTCGCCGGTCTGAGCCCGGGCATCGTTCTGCTCGCCTATCTGATCCGCCAAGCGATCGAACAGGGGAAGCCGGTATTCGATTTCCTGCGCGGGGACGAGCCGTATAAGTTCCGTTTCGGTGCCCGGGAGGTGCCCCTTTATCGGATCCTCATCTCCCGACCGGAGTGAATATTTCCCTCCGCGAGGCCGGGGCAATCCCTCCCGCTGGGCTCAAGGGTCCGGGGATGGATATGGATAATGGATAAAGGGATGCCAACCGCCGAAGACGGTCGCCTGGTGCAAACCTTGGGGATTTCGGGGTGGGTGGGGGGGGGGGGCAGACCCCCCCCCCCCCCCCCCCCAAACACAAAAACCAAACCAAAGGGCCCCAAAACCAC
>NZ_JANWXB010000186.1 GCF_025055495.1 Thermoflexus sp.
GGGCCTTTGGCCCCCCGCACTGCCCCCCGAACCCCCCATGAAACGGACAAAGCACTAGGCCGTGTCTTGCTGGCTGGACCCAATAAGGAACGGGGGTTTGAGGGGTGTGGAGGAGCGGCTTGCCGCTCTCCCCACACACCCCTCAACATCACCGGGGCATATCCCGGCGCTATTTATTCTAACCCAGATTTCTGCCCATCCCGGCGGAGGGAAATCTTCTGGATCCTCCCTCCCCGTGGCCCAGGAAGCCACCCTGTCACCGCCCAGCGCGTTCTCTCCCCCCTCTACTCCCGTCCTCGGGGTTGAAGGAGGGGGGATACGGGAGGTGAGGCCTATTCCGTCTGGTCCGACCAACTTCCAACTGCCTAATTTCTGCAGGAATATTTTCCGATAGCGTGGCCGCTGAAGGCGGCCCGCCGCACGATTGACAGATCCCGCAGGTTGCATTACTCTAACACAGACGATCTCCGAAGCGGTGAGAAACCGAAAGGATTTGGCAGGATGGCGTTCCTGGGTGGGATTTTGGGGCTGGTGGGCCTGATCCTTGCCTGTGTGGGCTGGCGGCGGACCCGCACGATGGTGGCCCGGGTCTGGGCCCTGGCCCTGATCGCGATCGCCTGGTGGACATTGAGCGAGAGCGTAGCGATCGCCGCCCCGGATCCGGTTTATCGGGTCATAGGGCTCCGGATCCAGGTTCTGGGGGTGGCGGGGATCGCTCCGTTGCTCCTTCTGGGCGCCGTCCAGTATTCTGGAGCGATCCTTGCCCTTCGCTTTCGCCATCTCGTCGCCCTTTTCCTCATCCCGGTCCTCACGATCCTCTTGGCTTTCACGAACGACCTCCACCATCTGGTCTGGTCCGTGCTGGACGTTCGTCCGGACGGAACGCTGGTTGTTGCCTATGGGCCTTGGTTCTGGATCCATACGCTGTTTGCCGTCCTGGCCTTTCTGGTTGCCCTGGCGTTTATGCTCCCTGTCCTGATCCATGCCTATCGTATATCGCTTCCCATCATCATTGGGCTGTTTCTGGCGACAGCTCTGATCTTCACCGCTCTCTTCTTGAGCCTATATGATCCCGCCTATGATCTATCGGCCCCGTGGCGGGGAGCGACCGCTGGCATGCTGGGGCTGGCGACGGTGCTATTGGGCCTCGTGTTCCAGGCGTTCCCTTCCTTCCATCCGATCCCGATCGCTCGAAGCCTGATCGTGGAGACCATGTCGGAGGGCATGATGGTCCTCGATCTGCGGGGGCAGGTCGTCGACGTCAATCCTCCGATGGCGCGCATGCTCGGCCGTGCTCTCCCCTCTTTGATCGGAGCATCGGTGGAAGAAGCGCTTGCCTCGTGGCCGGATCTTCGGGAGGCACTGCGGTTATGGTTGCGTGAGGGGCGAGGGGGGATGGGGGAATTCCAGCACCCGAGGGAGGAGCGCTGGTTTCTCATCTCCCTCCAACCGATCCAGCACTCCAGGGAGCCGATGGGATGGCTGGTGCGGGCCGGCGAAATCACCGAATACAAACGGCAATCCCTGCAGCGTGCTCGACAACAGGAGGCCCTGGTTCGCCTGGCGACGGACCCTCAGGTCCAGAATGGGGCCTTGGAAGATGCGCTGACCCGCATCGCCTGGGTGGCTGCGGAAACCCTTCAGGTCAGTCGGGTAAATATCTGGCGTCTGGACGAGCAGCACGAATGGCTGGAATGTCTGGTCCACGTCGAATGGCCAGCGGGCGCATTTAGCAAAGGAACCCTCCTGCGGGCCGCTGACTATCCTGCTTACTTCGAAGCGTTGCGACAGGGCCGGGCCGTAGATGCGGCGGACGCGCGTCACGATCCTCGAACACAAGAACTGCGGGCGTCTTATCTGGAGCCCCTGAGGATCTTCTCTCTGCTGGATGCGCCGATCCGCCAGGAGGGGCGGGTGATCGGGGTCATTTGCCATGAGCAGGTCGGCGGGATCCGCCGCTGGACCCCGGAGGAGATCGCCTTCGCGGCGGAGGTGGCGGATCTGATCGCGCTGGTCTGGGCGAACGCGGAGCGCCGGTTGGCCGAGGCGAGGGCTCAACGATATGCCCAGCAACTTCAGCTGCTTCAGCAGCTCACCCAGGAGCTCTTTCAGACCGTCGATCTGGAGCGATTCTATGATCTGGCCCTTCAAGGGATCCTGGAGATCCTGGGGGCGGATCGCGCGGCGATCCTGCTGCGGGATCCGGACGGAGTGGTCCGTTTTAAGGCATGGCGGAATCTCTCTCGAGAATACCGACAGACCGTGGAAGGGCACTGGCCCTGGGATCCTGCGGATCCGGACCCGCAGATCCTCTGGATCCCGGACGTCGAGCGAGCGCTGGAATGGGGAGAGGTCCGCGAGGCCGTGCTTCGGGAGGGGATCCACGCCCTAGCCTTTGTTCCCATTCAAAGCGGGGGCCAGGCCCTGGGCAAGCTGATGCTGTATTACGATCGGCCTCAAGCCCCAGACGAAGAAACCATGCGTCTGGCGCGGACCCTGGCGGATGCCGTGGCGACGGCCCTGCGGCGGCGTCGGGAAACTTGGCTGTGGGAAGCTGTTGCCGGAGCGTTGCAGGAGGTCCTGGGCAGCCCGCCGGAGTTCCAGGCCCGGGTTCAAACCATTCTGCAGGCGGCGCGGCGGCTGCTGGGGGGCGATCGGGCAGCCCTGTGGTTCTACGAGCCGATCCGGAAGCAGGTGGCATGCGCGGGCGCGGATGGGCTTTCGGAGTCCTACGTTCGGTGGCTCCTGGAAAGCTACCAGCGGGTGCCGGGGGCTCGCGCCATTGAGATCCCCACCGTGATCCACGTATCGGATATTCAAAACGATCCCCGCACCGAGGGCATCCGGGATCGGCTGGCTCAGGAAGGGTTTCGCTCCTATGTGGTGCTTCCTTTGTGGGCGCCGGCAGCGGCCTCGAATCGGTTTCCCTTCCGGGGCGTGTTAACGGTCTACTGGAATACAGTCCGGACATTAGGGGCAGAGGAATTGTTGGTTGGGCAGGCGTTCGCCAACGCGGCTGCTCAGGCCCTGGCGAGCGCTTATCTGTTTGAAGAAACCCAGCGGTGGGCCCGCCACGAGGCCGCCCTGAACCGAATAGTCGCCGCGATCCTTCGAGCGGAGGATTTGGATGGCATTCTGCGAACGGGCCTGGAGCAGGCGCGGGAGATCATGGGGTTCCGGATGGGGATGATCTGCCTGTGGGAGGAAGAGCAGAATTGCCTGCGTCTTCGAGCCGCATTCGGGCTCCCGGAGGGGGTGCGGGAGCTTCTGGAGGAATGCCGCTCCGGAGAAGGGATGATCGGCCAGACCCTGTTGACCGATCAGCTGGTCGTTTACAGCGATCTCCCCAGGGAGGCGCCGGAAATTTCCCGGTCGCTCCTGTTTCCACAGGCGCGCGCCTGGGTGAGCTTTCCGCTCCATGCGGGTTCACGTTGGGTGGGTGTCCTCAGCCTTTGCGATCCGGAGCCCCATCTGTTCACAGAGGATGAGCTCGCTCTCATTCAGGCGCTGGCCGATCATCTTGCACTGGCCGTGGAACGGGCGATGCTGGCGGAGCGGATGGCCGAGCAGATCCGGGAGGTTTCGTTGCTTTATGAGGCCAGCGCCAATTTGCTGGCGGCTCACGATATCGGGTCGGTCGTCAAACTCCTGGGGCGGTTTCTCTCCGAGATCACGGGCGGCATCTACGCGCGCTTTTACCGGTATCGACCGGAAGCGGATGCGCTGGAGTTGCTCTCGGAATACATCGCCCCGGATGCGGCTTCTGGAGAATGGCTCTCCTGGATTGAGCGCGTCCGCGAAGCTTCTCTCTCCATCCAGAGGGCCGCGCTTCTGGAACGCAAGCCATACGCCCTGTGGATCCCGGAGCCGGGCCGTTTCGAGGGAACGTCCTTGCCGCTGGCGATCCGGATGGGGGACGAGCGAACGCTGGAACAGCTGGGCGTGCGGCGCCTCATGGTTCTGCCGCTGGCTCTCGGGGCCCGGGTGCTGGGGCTGGCGGAAGTGTGGGATCCACGGAGCGATCATCGGTTTTCATTGAATCAGATCGCCCTGAGCCAGGCCATCGTCAACCACGCCGCTGTGGCGCTGGAGAATGTCCGGTTGCTGGAGCTCCTGGAGGAGGAGCGGGGTCGCCTGCGGACGGTAATCAACGCCGCGGTGGATGGGATTCTGCTGATCCGTGCGGACGGCCGGATCTTGGAGCTCAACCCGGCCGCTGTGGAACTTCTCGGCCTGGAATGGGGCCCGGAAACATGGATCGGCCGGTCGCTGATGGATGGAATACGCTGGCTGCGAAAGAACCGTCCTGTCCTGGCCCGCACCCTGATGCGCCAGCTCAGGAAGCTGCGCCGGGACCCTCTGGAAACCCGGACCGTGGAGTTCGACACAGAGGCGCGCAGCTTACGAATTCAGGTGGTTCCGATCCGGAGCGATGGCGCGGTGACGGGCTGGCTGGCAATGATCTACGACATGACACCCATCCGAACCCTCGAGCGGCTGCGAGAGGAGCTGTTCCACATGGTGGTCCACGACCTGCGGAATCCGGCGGCCTCCGTTCAAACGGCGCTGGACTTTCTGCTGGGCGAGGGTCTGGGCCCGCTCTCCCAGGAGCAGCGGGAGGTGCTGACCATCGCCCGGGACAACATCGGACGCATGCTGCGCATGGTCAGCACGATCCTGGAGCTGCGCCATCTGCAATCCGGGGAAGTAATTCTTCATCCCAAGGCGATCTCCCTGCCAGAGCTGGTGGCCAGCATTCTGCGGGGGCTTTCCATATTAATTCGCGAAAAATCGCTGGAAGTGCTGGTAGACATCCCCTCCGCGTTGCCGCGGGCATGGGGCGACGAACTGCTCATTGTCCGGGTTTTCCAGAACCTGCTCGACAACGCCATCAAATTCACGCCCTCCGGCGGGGAGATCTGGATCCGCGCGGTGCCGGAGCAAGAGGGCGAAGCGTTGCGGGTGAAAGTGATGGTAGCGGATTCCGGTCCGGGAGTGCCTCCTGAGATGCGGGAGGAGATCTTCAAGCCGTTCGTCACTGGGATGGTGAAGGGGCGCGGTGTGGGATTGGGGCTGGCGTTCTGTAAACTGGCCGTGGAGGCCCACGGCGGCCGCATCTGGGTGGAGGATCGCCCGGGAGGCGGAGCAGCTTTCGTGTTTACGCTTCCGGCCGCTTTAGAGGAATAAATAGTGTATTGTCCGTCTTTGGTTTGGAGGTTTTCGGAGGCTGAAAGCCCCCCAGCCCAGCCCCCGAAAGATGTTTTCGCTCCCCTCCTCACGGCCCAACGGGCCAAGGGGAGGGGAGCGAAAAGGCTTCCCGAAGATGCAAACGGCGTAACTCCTATGAGATTTTTGTGGGGCTGAGGAAGCTGCCTTCGACGGCCCCCTTAGCCCCAGCGTCTCTTTTCCTCCCCCTCCTTATGCCCGAAGGGCCGCGTGGCGGAAGGAGGATTTCAGGCGGCCGTGCATGGACGGCACGCGGCCCATCTGAAATCCTCGCCTCGCTTTACCCATCCGCACCCCTCCATGGAACGTTCACAGCCGGACTGGCCTTGCGTCGGTTGATCGTGTAAAATTTTTCTGGAATTTTCGGAAAATTTGCGTTCCCCAGGAGGCGAGAAGCAATGGGCGCGTTGACCCGGCGCCAGCGGGAGTTCTTAGCCGCTTTCCTGCGGTTGTATCGCCGGTGGCGCAGGCCGCTTCACTATGGGGTGGTGGCCCGCGCCCTGCACGTCGGTCGGGCCACGGCCTATGAGATGCTGGCCCTGCTGGAGCAGTTGGGCCTAGTCGAACGGCGTTATGAGAGCCCGACCGGACCAGGTCGACCTCGTGTGGTTTTCCGCCCCACGGCTCAGGCGCGCCGCGCCCTCAGCAGCATGTGGGATATGGCGACGTGGCGGAACACTCAGAGCCGGCTGCTTCAGGAGCTCAGGGGGTGGCAGACCTGGCTGGATCCATCCGCGCTTCTTCAGTGGTTGGTCTCCAGTCCACTGGAAGGGCCGGTGTCCGAGGGGATGGCCCGCATGGCGGCCGGGTTGATGCTGGTGTTTCGCTTGCTGCAACGGGGGGAAGGACCTCTGGTTATTCCCCGCGGCCGATCCCTGGATCTGGGCGCTCTGGCCGGGCTCAGCGCTGCTCTGGTTGCCCTGAGCCGGGCGGAGCCCCATCAGGTCCGGGCGCTGATGGAACGGATCCGGTGGTTCCAGGAACAATGGGATCGCTTGGATCCCCTGGATCGCCATCGGTTGTCCCGATTTGCTTACCGGATCTTTCGGGAGGCAGGAGGCCTCGGATGAAGCCCTCGGGAGGTGGTTGGGCGATGATCAGCGTGATCATCCCGACGCTGAACGAGGCGGTCTATCTCCCGCTCCTGCTGGGGGCACTGGCACGCCAAACCCGACGACCGGACGAGGTGATCGTAGCGGATGCGGGCTCGGAGGATGGGACGCCTGAGATCGCCCGGGCCTGGGGAGCCCGGGTGGTGCGCGGCGGGCGGCCGGCCGTTGGCCGGAACGCCGGGGCCCGCATTGCCCGAGGGACGTGGTTGGTGTTCCTGGATGCGGATGTCGTCCCCCGGCCCGATTTCCTGGAGAAGGCATTTCGAGAAATCGAAGACCGGCGTCTGGACGTCGCCACCTGTTTGATGGAGCCTTTGAGCCCGCGGCCGACCGATCGCATCTTTCATGAGGTGGCCAACGGGTATCTGCTGGCGCTGCAATGGGTTTCCCCTCGGGCCCCGGGGTTCTGCATCCTGGTTCGCCGTGAGCTTCACGAGGCCATCGGTGGGTTCGACGAAACGCTGCTCCTGGCCGAGGACCATGATTACGTGCGGCGGGCGTCCCGTCGGGGCCGGTTCGGCGTGCTCACTTCCGTCCGGATCCCGGTCTCCACCCGCCGGGTGGAGGAGGAGGGCGTCTTCTCGTTGTTGTTCAAATACTTGTGGGCGGAAGCTCATGTATGGACCGGGCGGCCCATCCGTTCGCTCCCCTTCACGTATGAATTCGGCCGCCATCGCCCGCTTTGGCCTCCGGAGGGAGGAGTAGCGGATGGGGAACGAAGCCGCATCCTTTTGCCGCTCCTCCCTGTCCCTCGCTCTTTCGCGCAGAGGATCGGGATCAATAAAGGCCTCCCCCCCTTGCCCATGAAGATCCTGGCTCGTGTCCGTTCCAGGAGTAAGCCGCCCGCGGCTCAACAGACGTAGAAGTTGCGCAGCCGATTGCCAGCCAGGGGTTTAGGGGTGGCGCTGTGTTCCACTCCATTTTTGATCCCTCTCCATGCCGCAAGGCGATGTGGAAGCCCTTGACAAGATCGATCTCGCTGAATATCATGGAGACAAATTGCACACGTGTGCAGATCCCTGATGGGCCGACGTCCTGCTAGGCGGATTTCGATCAAGGATATCGCTCGTAAGGCCGGTGTTTCCCATTCCACGGTCTCACGAGCGTTGCGGGGGAGCTCCCTGGTGAACCCGCGCACGGCCGAGCGGATCCGTCGGCTGGCGGCGCGGATGGGATATGTGCCGAACGCGGCCGCGCGGAGCCTGGTCACCACCCGCACCTCCATCATCGGCTTGGTGATCACCACCTTGGCGGATCCCTTCCTGGCGGAGATCGTCCGCGGCGTGGAGGAGGTCGCCCTGGAGGCGGGCTACCGTCTGTTCCTGGCCACCTCGAACGCGGATCCCGAACGGGAGCTCGCGGCGGTTCGGGCGCTGGCCGAGAGCCGGGTGGAAGGAGTGATTGTGGCCTCCTCGCGGGTCGGCGAGCTCTACCTTCCTCATCTGGAAGCCCTCGGCGTGCCCATTGTGCTGATCAACCATCAGCGGGAGGCGCCGCTTATTTATTCCGTCGCCGCGGACAGCTATCAGGGGGCGGTGCTGGCTGTTTCCTATCTGATCGGTCTGGGCCACACCCGCATTGCTTATATCGCCGGCCCGCCGATGGCCCGATCCAATCGGTTGCGTTTGACAGGTTATCAAGAGACCATGGCGGCTGCAGGCCTCATGCCGGATCCTGCCTGGATCATGGAGGGAAATGGCCGACCGGAGGCGGGGGAGTGGGGGATCCAGCGCCTGCTGGAGGTTCCGCTCCGACCGACGGCAGTGTTCTGTTACAACGATATGACCGCCATCGGAGCCATGCGGGCTGCGCGCAGGGCGGGCCTGCGGGTTCCGGAGGATCTCTCGATCATCGGCTTTGATGACATCCTGTTTGCCGCTTACACCGAGCCTCCTTTAACCACCATCGCCCAGCCCAAGTATGAAATGGGGCGGACTGCGATGAGCATGCTGCTCCGCCTGCTGCAGGGGGAACGGGTCCCTGCTGATCTCCAGCTGCCATGTCGCCTGGTGGAGCGCGCCTCATGCGGTCCACCCCTGGAAGGCTCCATTCCTATGGTTCCCCATCTTCTGGCTGAAAGGAGGTTGCCATGACCCGCTCTGTCCGCCGATGGATCCCCCTTCTCCTGATTTTGGGCCTGTTGCTGGGCGCCTGCGCGCCGGCCACGCCGGCTCCTGCCCCGGCCCAACCGCAAAAGGAATTCACGTTTTACATCGTCTCCCACGGCGGGCCTGCCGATCCCTTCTGGGGCGTCGTGATGAAGGGGATGAACGACGCCGCGAAGGTGTATCCGGTGGAGGCCAAATACTTCGGCCCCGAGAAATTCTCCATTCAGGAACTGGTCAACCTCCTCAACAGCGCCATCGCCGCCAAGCCGGACGGGCTGGCGGTGACCATCACGGATCCCAAGGCCCTGGATGAGCCGCTGCGCCGGGCGATCCAGCAGGGCATCCCGGTGGTGGCCATCAACGTGGCGGATCCGCGCCCGGAGGGTGAGCGCATCCCGTATATGTTCTACATCGGCATGGACGAATACTTGGGCGGGCTCCGGGCGGCCCAGCGCATGCTGGCGGTGCGCACGCCCAAGCGGGCGCTGTGTGCGATCCACGAGGTCGGCCATGTGGGGCTGGAGGCTCGCTGCCAGGGCTTCCTCGATGGGATGAAGGAGAAGAACGTGCCGGTGGAGAAGCTGGATATCGGCACGGATCCTACCAAGGCGGTGGAGACCCTCAAGGCCTACTTCACCCGCAACCCCGATACGGATGCCTTGCTGACCCTCGGCCCTCTGGGCACGGATCCTGCGGTGAAGTTCCTGAAGGATAACAACCTGGCCGGCAAGGTGCTCCATGGAACCTTTGACCTGCACCCCGGGACGTTGTCGGCGATCAAGGAGGGGGTGACACTGTTCGCCATCGATCAGCAGCAATACTTGCAAGGCTACATGGCCATCGCTTGGCTCTATCTCTACAAGAAATACGGGCTGCGGCCGGCTAACGATGTGCTGACGGGGCCGGGCTTTGTGGATAAGGACAATGTGGGCCTGGTGGAGGAGCTGATCAAGCAGGGCATCCGTTAAAAATCGAGAGGGCGATCTGAGGTGGCGGGGGGTCGCCTTCGGTGGCCTTCCGCCATCCCGATCCTGCGGGTTTTGGGGCTGGGGCGCCGCCTT
>NZ_JANWXB010000190.1 GCF_025055495.1 Thermoflexus sp.
CCTGCCGCCTCCTAAGCCGGGATGGCGACAGAGCCCTGCGCGCTCTACCCGGACGCATTAGAATGTGTTCCAAGTCGGTTCGCCAGATCGTACAGGAGAAGTGTTCATTCCAATGGGACGACCGTTACGAATCGCCATCGATGGGCCGGCGGCCTCGGGGAAGAGCACTCTGGCCCAGCGCCTGGCCGCTCATCTGGGGTATGTTTATATCGATACGGGGGTGATGTATCGGGCGGTCACCTGGGCGGCCCTGCAGAAGGGCATCCCAGTGACGGACGAAGACGCCCTGACCCGTCTGGCGGAGACCCTGGATCTGGACATCCGGCCTCCCACCGTGGCCGATGGCCGCCTGTATACCGTGCAGGTGGAGGGTGTGGATGTCACATGGGCGCTTCGCAGCCCGGAGGTGGACGCGGCGGTCTCCCAGGTGTCGGCCTATCCAGGCGTCCGGCGCGCCCTCACCCATCGCCAGCGCCAGATCGGCTTGCGGGGCCAGGTGGTGATGGTCGGTCGAGATGTGGGAACTGTGGTCCTTCCGGAGGCCGATTTCAAGCTTTATTTGGATGCCGATCTGGAGACCCGGGCATGGCGCCGTTACCGGGAGCTTCAGGATCGAGGGGAAGCCATGTCCTTCGAAGAAGTCCTGGAGATCATGCGGCAACGGGACGCCATGGATCAGGAACGGGAAGTGGCGCCGCTTCGTCCGGCCCCCGACGCGATCGTTCTGGACACCACCGCGATGGATATCGAGGAAGTGTTCCATCGGGTGCTATCGCTCATCGAAGAGCGATGCCGGGAGACGCCGCATGTGGCGGGTTGAGCTGCACGCCCACACGCTTTACTCCCCTGACAGCATGGTTTCCCTGGAGGATTTCCTCACGGCCTGCCGTCGGAAAGGCCTGAACCGCGTGGCGGTGACCGATCATAACACGATCGAGGGAGCGTTACGGCTGAAGGAGCGAGCTCCGGACCTCATCATCGTGGGGGAGGAAATCCGCACCCGGGAAGGGGAAGTGCTCGCCTATTTCATTGAGCGGGAGATCCCGAAAGGCCTTCCCCTGAGGGAAACCATCGACCGGATTCGAGAGCAGGGTGGGGTGGCCGCGCTCCCGCACCCCTGCGACCGGGCGCGGGGCTCCGCGGTGGGTCAGGAGATGGCCGAGGCGGTGATCCCTTTGGTGGATGCCGTGGAAGTTTTTAACGCGCGTTGTGTGTTCCCGGGCGACAACGCCTGCGCCGCGGCACTGGCCGCGCGGTTCGGCAAGCCGGGCTTCTCCGGCAGCGATGCGCACACCCTCTGGGAACTGGGCCGGGCCTGGACGGGCCTTCCGCCCTTTGAGGACGCGGCAGGCTTCCTGCAGGCCCTGCGCCAGGCCCACCCCACCTGTCGTTTAAGCCCCTTCTGGGTGCACCTGTTCTCCGTGTGGGCGAAGTGGCTTCACCCTCGAAAGGGTGCACAGGCAAAGCTTCGATAGCCTTCGCATTGTAGTGGAGAGTGCCTCCTTGATTATCTGAACGCCCTCTGGCCAGGGAGGCGAAGAGGCCCGCACGATCAGTGGTTATGCCGGCCAGATCAACCACCCGGCCTCCGGATGTCGCTCCACGCGCATGGGGATCTCGTAGGCGGCCTCCAGAAGAGCTGGCTGCAGGACCTCTTCGGGAGGCCCGAAAGCCAGGGCCCGGCCGTTTTTCAGCAGCAGCAACTGATCGCAGAAACGGGCCGCCAGATGGAGATCGTGGATCGCCAGCACCCCCGCCATACGGTCCGTCTGAAGCATCCGGCGGATCAGCTGGAGGAGCCGAAGCTGATATTTCAGGTCCAGATGGGCGAAGGCCTCATCCAGCAACAGGATGCGAGGGGTCTGAGCGAAGGCGCGGGCGATGAGCAGGCGCTGGCGTTCCCCTCCTGAAAGCGTCCCCACCCGCCGTTCCGAAAAGGCCTGGGTCTCCGTTCGGATCATCGCTTGCTCGATCTGCAGGCGATCCGTTGAGGAGAGCGCGGACAGCCAGGAGAGATAGGGGGTGCGCCCGAAGGCGACCACCTCCTCCCCGGTGAACGCTTCGGGGAGGGAGGCCCCCTGGGGGACCACGGCGATCCAGCGGGCCCGCTGCTCAGGGGGAAGGATATGGAGCGGGATGTTCTCCCAGAAGATCGAGCCGACCTGGATCGGGATCACACCGCTCAACGCGCGAAGCACCGTCGTCTTTCCGGCGCCGTTGGGGCCGATCAACCCCAGCGCTCGACCCGGCTCCACGGAGAAGCTTAACCCTGCGACCACCACGCGATCTCCATAGGCAATCTGCAAACCTTCTACTCGAAGCATGCCCATTTTCTCCGCTCTCGGAATCCTGAATATGCGGTCCGGGCTTTTTCGTCTCCTTGAGTCTAAAGGCTCTCCTAATCCCTGCAAAGCAAGGGATCCTCTAAAACGGATCACCCCGGGTTATACGGAAGCCGTGCAGCACTACTTAGCGATGAGCTGATAGAGCTGCCGTGGCGATGGACCTCCTTATGTTATCTCTCCTCCCTAAGTCTCAAGAGGTCTCATGGAGGAGGATTTTTTATTTTCATGGTTGGGCGAGGCCGCCTCTGGCGGCTTGGCGGCCTCGCCCAACCGAAGACACCGGCAAACAGAAAGTGTGATCTGTCCGAAGTAAATACCAACCACGCGGCCTCATGATATATCCCTCTCCTGTACGGGGAGTATCATACCGGCAGTATCATACTGATTGAAGCATGCAGACAGCCGTTCCCATCCTGGCCACGGGCACGTCGATCCTAGTGTTCGCGCCGCTCCAGCGCGATTACATCCGGGGAGTGATCGGGGGGATGCTAAAATCACTTGGGCTTACGCCGTCGAGAATCGAACAGATGGGGCGGAAGGGTTCCCCCGCCAGTTACGCAACAAATCTCAAATCAGGAGCGTGCGATGCACGAGCCCATATCGGTTCCTCCTCGATCCCTGGAAGCTCTGCGTCCTATAGTAGGGGATGAAACGATCCAGATGCTTCGGGAGCTGGCGGCGCCCTTGCGCGGCCTGCGGGTGCTACACGTGAATGCCACCGCCTTTGGCGGAGGGGTGGCGGAGATCCTGACCACCCATATCCCCTTGCTGCGAGATCTGGGTCTGGAGGCGGAATGGCGGGTGATCCATGGGGACGACGCCTTCTTCCGGGTCACCAAGGCGATGCATAACGGCCTCCAGGGGATGGATCTCGCTTTCACCCCGGAGATGCAGGAGACCTGGAAGGAAGGCAACCAGCGGAACGCGACGTCTCTGCCCGGTGACTACGATGTGATCATGATCCATGACCCTCAGCCAGCCGGCATCCCGTTGCTGCGGGAACGCCGCGGGGCCCGTTTCTGGATCTGGCGCTGTCACATCGACACCAGCGCCCCGAACCCGGCTTTCTGGTCATTCCTGCTTCCCTATCTTTCCGCTTACGACGCGGCGATCTTCACGATGGCCGAATACGTAGGCCCAAGCTTTCCCATCTCTCGCGTCGCCATCATCCCACCCACCATCGATCCGCTCTCGCCTAAAAACGCCCCAATGGATCCGCAGGAGGCCTGGGCCATCGTTGCCCGATTCGGGGTGGACGTGAACCGTCCGCTGCTCCTGCAGGTCTCCCGCTTCGACCCATGGAAGGATCCCCTCGGGGTGATCGATGCCTATCGGCTGGTCAAGCGAGAGCGCCCCGAGGTCCAGCTGGCCCTCGTCGGATCGATGGCCCACGATGACCCGGAAGGCTGGTTTTATTACGATCGCACCCTGCGGCATGCCGGGGAGGATCCGGATCTCCATGTGCTGCACAACTTCCACGGAGTGGGGGCCTGGGAGGTGAATGCCTTCCAGCGGACTGCGGATGTGGTGATCCAGAAATCCCTGCGAGAAGGGTTCGGGCTTACCGTCACGGAGGCATTATGGAAGGGGAAGCCGGTCATCGGGGGACGGGTCGGTGGGATTCCGTTGCAGGTCCTGGATAGGGAAACCGGTTTCCTGGTCAGCAGCGTCGAGGAATGCGCGGCGAGGGCGCTGGAGTTGCTGGACCACCCGGAGACAGCGCGGACGATGGGGGAGCGAGGCCGGGAGCACGTGCGGCAGCATTTCCTGTGCACCCGGGGCCTCCGGGATGAGCTGCTGCTGCTTCGTTCTTTGCTGGGCTAAAGATTGTGGGGGAAATTCTCCTACCCTGCGAAAATCTCACAGGGGAGAGGAGATCATGATCCGGAGGAGGGCCCACCGGACATTTCAAGCATACTCTAAAAACGCTTGGAGTTCCTCAACCTGCTCCGGGTTCAGCGCCTGGATCAGACGCAGGAGAGCTTCGAAACCCTCGGGAGCGATCCGGAAGACCGTGCCGTGGTGAACACGGAGGAATTCGAAGTAGGAGCGAGCCTGGGGGATCTGGCGCACGAAGAAGAGAGGGATGGGCTCGCGGAGCCATACGACGGGGGAAGGTGCTAAATCGAAGGTATCATAAGGCCCCCCTTCGATCTCTGGGTAACCATCCGAGGCCAGGCGAGCCAGGCCGATGATCCCCTCGCCGGCCTGGTAGGCCACCACTACATCCCCCTTTCGCATCTCCCGGATCCGCGCCCATGAGACCGGCGAGCGGATCCACTCCCGACCTCCCCAGTTCCGCCCCTCCTCGGCTGGGTTCTGGAAGAAGTCCCGCCAGTGCCACTTCCCTGCGGAAGTGCTGGCGACCACCCACCAGGCGCGGCACCGACTCATGGCTTCTCCGGCCAATTCTTCGGATCCAGGGGGAAGGTGGGGTATCCCTCCTCACGCTCAGAAACGCGACATCCTCCTACCTATGACCCTCGGCTGGAGAGCGGCGTATCTTTCGCCGCGCTATCCGGCTAATCCGAAACGCACGGATGATCTCGAATGTAGAACCGCCATGGACGGGTGCGGGCGAGGAGATCCCCTCGCACCCGGATGCGGGGGCCGCTGACCACCTGATTGTCCGGAACCGGTTCCCCTCTCTCGATCCAGAGCCGGGCATCCGGTGCGCACAGGTCGTGGCCGTTGAACGTCCGATGGATACCCAGCCCTGCGCAAACCCGCCCGGGCCCCCGCAGCCAGTCCCGCATTGGGATCCCGGGGCGTCGCCGAGCGATCCATGAAAGCCCTTCCTCCGGCTCCAGAGCCCGGATCAGGATGGCAGCCGGGAAGCCTTCCGGTTCGGTGACGATGTTCAGACAATAGTGCTGACCGTAGATCATATAGACATAGGCGTGACCGGGCGGACCATACATGACCGCGTTACGGAGGGTACAGCCAACAGAGGCATGGGAGGCCTGATCTTCCTCCCCGATGTAGGCCTCCACCTCGACAATGCGCCCGGAGATCCGACGCCCACGGACCAGGCGCACGAGGCGCCGGCCCAGGAGATCCCGCGCCACCTCTAAAGTGGGACGTTCGAAAAAGGCGCGGGGAAGCCGTTGCATGGTCTCCTGAGCTGGTTGTCGAGGGTCAGCTGTCTTCATTCGGATCGACCTGGGTGGCGCTCGCTTGGGGCTGATCGCGCTCTCTACTGTATGTGGGTGAGAGAGCCCGCTGGAGGGAGCGGTCGCACATCTCCGCCCACGCCCCAGGCCAGCGCGGTGCGCAGGCGGCCCCCAGGTGTTCTAATGCCCGCCGGGCACATCCCGCTGCACGCCGGACGGGCGGGCCGCAGCCGGCGGATTCAAAATGGCCAGACCATCCGGGCGGTGCGGGGGGCCGAAGGCCTCCCGCACTGCCCTCGAAAACCGCCAAAGGCCACAGGTCCTTTAGGAGGGAAGAAAGATGGCCACCCGAGTCCCCTTGCCCGGAGCGCTGGAGATGGAGAGCTGCCCCCCCAGCATCTCCACCCACTGACGGATAGAAGTCAATCCAATGGTCTTGCGCCGCGGTGCATTCGCCAGCGCCTCCTCCACATCGAACCCCACGCCGTTGTCCTCCACCTCCAGGCGAACCCCCTGCGGTTGGAAGGCCAGACGGACCACCGCCTGAGAGGCCTGGGCGTGTAGACGCACATTCGTGAGGAGCTCTTGGATGATGCGGAAGAGGGCCGCCTCCTGGTAGGCAGCCAGCCGGCGCTCTTCCCCACTGATCTGCAGAGTAAGAGAGAATTTCACTTTGTCCTTTAAGGTCTCCACGTAGCGTCGCACCGTGGGGACCAGCCCCAGATCATCCAGGCTCATCGGGCGGATGTCGAACAGGAACTCCCGCATGCGCTGGAAGGTCTCGACGACCGCGCTTTTCAAGGCCGCGAGCTCCGCCTTCGCTCGCTCCGGGTCCCGCTGGAAGAGCCGTTCGCAGATCTCCGCCTGCAACACCAGGTTGGTCAACGCTTGGGCGGGCCCATCATGGAGCTGGCGGACCAGCCGCTGGCGTTCCTGTTCCTGGGCCTCAAAGAGGCGGACGATGAGGCTGGACTCCGCGCCGGGGCGAGAGGTTGAGGCGGCTTCCTGCGCCAGAGCCAGCATGGAGAGGATGCGATCCAGGGCCTCCAGGTAGCGCTGGAGGTGGGCCTCCAGGCCTTGAAATTTCTCCAGCTGCCCTCGCATCAGCCATAGCCGCTTCTGGACGTCCATAGCGGATTGATAAGTCTCGATGATCTCGGCGGTCGGGATGTTCTCCAGCCGGCTCTCCATTTGTTTGATTTGATTGGTCAGGTGCAGGCTACGCTGAGCCAGCCGTTCCACATCGGTTGAGGTCTGCCGGATCAATGCCTGCAGTTCCGATAGTTGCTGCTGGGCAGCCTCCTGCTCCTCACGGCAGTAATTCAACAGATCCCGCAGAGGTGCGGTCTGCTCGGTCACGGCTTCTCCTCCGGGACGATAGGCTCTTCAGGCAGGCGGACCCACCCGCGGCGGATCGCCAGGATGGCCGCCTGGGTCCGATCGCTCAAATCCAGTTTGCGCAGAATTGCCGTCATGTGATTCTTAACGGTCTGCTGGCTGATCCTCAGCCGTTCCGCGATGGCCTTGTTGCTATATCCCAGGGCGACATACTGGAGGATCTCCTGCTCCCGAGGGGAGAGAACAGGATCTTCGATTTCTTCTGCCTCGCCCACAATCCGTTGCACCTCAGCGGCGTTCACCACCTGGGAGCCCAGGATGTAACGCCCGGAGAGCACGTGACGGATGTTCTGGAGGAGGAGATCAGGGGGCGTATCCTTGGAACAGTAACCATTCGCGCCGATGCGGATGGCATGGCGCATCTGCTCCTCGCTGTCATAAGCGGTCAGGACTAAAATGGCACCCTCAAACCCATGGGCTCGCGCCTGGCGGATCACATCCAGGCCATTGAGGCCCGGCAGATGAACGTCCATCAACACGAGATGAGGATTCAGTCTCAGGATCATGTTCAGGGCGGTCTGTCCATCCGCGGCCTCACCGACCACCTGGAGGCCCGGTTCTGGGACCAGCGTATCCCGCACGCCCTTGCGGAACAACGGGTGGTCGTCCACGATCAGCACCCGATACGTCATCGCCACGCCTCCTTTCTCTATCATCCCCCATCGCCCGCTGTTACTTTGTCCAGTTAAAAATGAGGTGTTCGGACGGCTAAGAGCCCATCCGGTTATAACCATCCTCTCTGGAAGCGTTCATAGGATAACACCACGGAATAAGGCGGAAGCTTCCCTCATCCCCTCCTCTCTCCCATCAGAGGAGAAAGGAGGGAGGGCTTCGGGGCGGCGAAGCCGTCGCCCCGAAACCCCACTTCCCCCCATAAGGGGGGAGAGGGGTTGATCCGCCTTCTGGGTCCTTCTGCAGGGCCCCTGAGGGATGAGGCGTTCCAAATATTTTTAAAATGAAACCGCAGATTAGACAAGCCAGGATTCCCTGTGAGGCGAGACGCCATGGATCTCCTGATTCGAACGAGCGCCATGCTGGCGATTTTATTGGGAGGACCCGCCCTGGCCCTGTGGGCGAGGGCCCGGTGGAGGCGGCCCGTAGCCTGGCTGGGGGTCGGGGCCCTGACGTTCACGGGGGCGCAGGCGCTCCGCTTGCCCCTGCTGGCGGGGTTGACTGAGCTGTTCCGCCGCGGATGGCTTCCCCAGCCGCCCAACCCGCTGCTCTTTAATCTGGTGGTCCTCAGTCTCTCCGCTGGCCTCTTTGAGGAAACCGCCCGCTGGCTGGGGATGCGATGGGCTCACCGTCGCCAGACCTACGTGGGAAAAAGCTTGGAGGGCGCGGATGCCCTGGTGCTGGGCCTGGCCCATGGAGGCACAGAAGCTTTCTGGTTGGGGCTGGTGGGATGGATCCAGCTGATCGTGATGCAGCTGATGCAGGAAGGGGCGCTTCCAATCCCCCCGGGGACCGAAACAGCGGTCGCGGCCTACTGGGCCACGCCCGCCTGGATCCCCTGGGTGGGTGTGCTGGAGCGGGGGCTGGCCCTCATCCTCCACACCGGCCTCGCCTTTCTGATCTGGCTGGGGGTCCGCCGGAGGCAACCGGCCTGGTGGGGAATGGCGGTATTCCTCCACGCCCTGGTGAATGGAACCGCCGGCTACGCCCTGGTTCGCTGGGGGATCTGGGGGGCCGAAGGGATTGTGGCGCTCTGGGCGCTGGCGATGGGCTGGGGGATCCGGCGGATCTGGGCGACAAGCGGCTCGCCGTAAAGCTCGTCTGGCCCTCTGGGCCGTGGGGAAAGAGGAATAAGGAGGGTGGGACGATGCATCACCCAACGATTGAAAGGCGGGGCCGGTCACTCCAGGCGACCGACCCCATCCTCCTGAGAAGGCTTTAGCGTTCAGGCAGAGACCGGAACGGATGCGGTAGGAACGGCCATCTCCATCCGGCGGGCCGCCAGATAGGCCTTCACCACCAGATCCATCAGGCCGCTCACCTGGACACCCATGCCATAATAGTCGCTCAGATCCCCCAGTTGCAGGCGGCAATTATCGCATGAGGCCGCTACGATCTGGGCTCCTGTCCGACGAATCTGCTCCACTTTGCGATGTCCAGCCCGCATGCGCTTCTCATACCATTCGGGAACGGCCACCAGGCCTGCCCCGCCGCCGCAACAGAAATTCTCCGCCCGGTTCGGAGTCATCTCCCGGAAATCCTGGACAACCGCACGCAGGATGATCCGGGGCTCTTCCAGCAGGCCACCGTTCCGGCCCAGATTGCAGGAATCGTGATAGGTGACCGGCTCCGGGTTCGCCGAGGGGTCCAGCGGCAGGCGACCCTGCTGGATCCACTCCGCCGCCACTTCGATGATGCTGCGCACCCGGAAGGGGAAATCGTCGAACCAGTTCGGCGCTTCCCAGCGCAGAACGGTATAGGCGTGACCGCATTCGGCGAGAATGATTTCCTTCACCCCCAGCCGCCGGGCCTCGTCTACAATCCGCCGCGCAATGGCCTTAGCGCGCTGGATATCGGCCAGGAAGTATCCATAATTGGCCGCCTCGAACATGCTCAGGGTCCAGTCGGCCCCGACGGCATGAAAGAGAATGGCCGCCGGCAGGATGGTGTGGGCGCCGGAGAGGGCGACATAGAGGATCTCCGCGCCCGCTTTCTCCACCGGGATGCGGGCCTCGGGATCGCCGGTTTGTTCCTGCAACTCTCGTTCCAGCTCTCGGATCTGATCGATATAGAATTCCCGGAAGAACTCCAGATTCTCCTCCCGGGCGATAGCGGCGTCAGCGAGCTGGACGAGCATCTCCGGAGCCTTCCCGACGGCCGTCAGCATCGCACGGGCGGCCCGCATAATCAGCGCTGTATCCACACCCATCGGGCAGTTCATCGTGCAGCGGCGGCACAGGGTGCATGCGCCGAAGGCGATCTCCGCCAGTTCCTCCAGATCGGCCTCCCGGAGATCCTTCGCCCCCACCCACCATGGGAACAGACGCCCGATCGGATCGTGAAGGCGCCGGTAGAAGCGGCGGACCGCCTCCGCTTTCGCGGCCGGCGCGTTGCGGAACTCGGGCTCAGCGGCGAACACATGGCACGATTCCGCACAGATCCCGCAGCGGGCACATACCTCCAGGGAGGCGAGCAAGCGGCGGTCCAGCGACTTCTCGAAGGTCGTCAGGGCTTGCTGAATGAGCTCGCTCATGGAAGCCTCCTAACCCAGCACTGCTCGTCGGCCATAGAAGAGGCCAAAGAAGAACCGGGAGAAGAAGAAATAGATGCAGTGCCGGATCTTGGTCACTGGGATGGCGACCAGCGTCAGGGCAGACAGGCCGTAGAACACCGCCATCCAGCGAGGATCCGCCCAGAAGGCCACCCCCGCCGCCTGCCATGCGGTCACCAGCGCCACCGCTGCATAGTCGTCGGGATGGCTGAGGGCGCGGAGCCGTTCGTCAAAGATCCGCATCAGGATCCCGATCACGCCACCCGCCGCCCCGATCCCCGTGAGGACCAGTCCGCCCACCGCAAGGGGAGCCGGAAGGCTCAACCGCCAGGGGCTGACGGCCAGGGAGGCCAGGGTTGCGAAGATCCCCACATGGAAAAGCACCCCCCGCAGATACGGGAGGAGGTGCTGGCGGGTGCTCTCCTTCGCCCACGGCATCATGCCCATGGTGAACGCATACAAGATCCCTCGCCATGCCGAACCGCGAGCGGGAGACCGATCCGGACGCAGGGGTCGGGCCAGCAGCCCGCGCAGCCGCCAAGCCACCCCTCCGACGCTGATGCCCAGGGCGATCAGGACCATCCATCCCCATAGCGCCGTCGCGCTCATTTCAGCCTCCGCACCACGAAGCGGATGACCTTGTCTTGCTTTTCAATGGTCACCAGCTCATTGCCGGTGCTCCGGCACCAAGCCGGGATGTCCGCCATCACCCCGGGGTCGGTCGCATAGGCCTCAATGACCCCGCCGACAGGAACGTTCTTGATCGCCTGATTGATCTTCACCACAGGCATGGGGCACAGCAAGCCCTTGAGATCCAGCGTGAGATCCGGTTTCACCTCCATTGGGCGCCTCCTGACAAAGGAATCTTGACTCTTCAGGCCTGTTGCGTAATTCCTGGGGAAGGGCTCTGGAGGGCGGCCATCCGCCCGATTGGCGCTC
>NZ_JANWXB010000229.1 GCF_025055495.1 Thermoflexus sp.
CCTCAAATCCCTCACCCGTCTCGAAAAGAATCGGTATAGAGCCTGCACTACCCTGACGAAAAACCTCCCACCCGCCAGCGGCGAATCGCTCGGTCCATCAGGGCTGCACGCCGTCGCCGGTATGTCCCCTCGTCTACCTCCCCCGCCGCATACGCCTCATCCAGCCGGGCGATCTCATCGATGGGATCCGCCTCCCGTCCCCGCCAGAGATGGAGGAGACCCACCGCCAGCCCGGCGCCCAGAGCGAGCAGGAGCGGCACGAGCCACCGAGGAATCTGCGCGTGGGGTTGCAGCATAATGGTTCGGGTTTCGCCTGGGGCAGGTGGATCGACTTCATAAAGATGATACGTTGTGTTGCCCAGCGTGCGCATCCCGAGATCCTGCAACCCGGGACCGGAGGCCCGCAGGACTCCCCCAGCGATCAAAAGATTCCATCGGTCCACCGGGTGAACAGAGCGTAACGAGAGCGTCCACGCCTGGGCCAGTGGCAATTCATACGCGAACGCCGTTTGATAGCCTGTCCCTGGCGGGATCGGCGCGGTATCGATCAATCGATCGCCCTCATGACGATACCGAACGCCCAGCTCCCCCTCTGAAATCTGCAGATTGGAAGCAGCGGGAGGCAGGAAGAAGATCATACTCGGGCTCCCTGCCCCACCATAGGTGGTCGTTCCCCGGTTTGAATACACCCACACCTCGGTGACGAACAGACGATCCGCCAGCGGCTGCAGGATCCAATGCGCCTGATCGATGTGGATCCCACCCGGATCCGCCGCTCGATCGAAGACGGTCAAGGTGACGGTGACCTCCTGACTCGCGGTCAGCGTCAGCGGATGGGGAGCCGGATAGGCCACCTCCTGCCACTCGGCCACCGGAAGATAGGCGGCTTCCGGATAAACCGGCACCGTCTCAAAACGGAAAATCCCATCGGCTTGCGTCGAGACGGTCTGGGAGAAAAGGGGCGAGGCTTCGACCATCACATAGAGGGTAACCGTCACCCCGGAGGCCGGCGCCTCAGTGGTCCCATTGAGCACGCGACCGCTTATCGAGCTCGTGGCCACTGGACGCGGCAATTGAAGGGCCGCCCCATCGGCGATGGAGAAGGCCAGCTGAGGCAGATAGGCGATCAGGGCTTGCTGCAAGTCGGATGGAAGCTCTCGCAGTCCGGCATGGGCGGAGATGCGCCCGGGTCGCAGCGCTTCGATCCAGGCCGCCGGCGTGCTATTGAGCACCTGTTCGGGATCCGCGAGGGGAACCGGCCCCTTTCGCCCGTCCTCTCCGTGGCAGTCCGCGCAGGCCTCCCGGTAGTAGCTTCCAGCCTCCGCTAAGGCCTCGGGCGGCACCGTGAGGGACCAAGCGTAAAGCACCACGGCCCAACGGTCACGATCGCTTAAGGCATTCGACCACGAGGGCATCCCCCGCTCCGCCCGGCCCTGCGTGACCACCTGAAACCAATCTCGAAGAGAGGCCGTGCGTTCGGCTAAGTTCCCTGTCAGATCCAGACGCACATCCGGGATCCGGGCCCGGAGGGCCGCCGCCTGCGGGCCATCCCCCCGCCCCCTCAGGCCATGGCAGACCGCGCAGTGCTCCTGAAAGAGCGACCGACCGGTTTGCAAGGAAAGGCCGATGGGGGGAAGAGAAGGCGTCGGCGTGGGCCAGGGCTGGGTTCGGAAGGGGATCTCGCCGGCCGGGGGAGGAGCGGCCAGGGTCAAGGAACATCCCGTTAGAAACCACAGGGCTAGCCCGAGAACCCATCCTACGGATCGATTCCGGTTCATGCGCTCTTCCTCCGGAGCTGCGCCCGGCGGGCCTGGACGGCCGCCTCGACCCGGGCTTTCCAATCGACCGCTTCCTCCCCCTCCTGGATCGCCCGCAATAACGTGGCGCCTTCCTCCAGATAGCGCCGGCGCAACTCGTAGTAATCCTCGTCCGGGAGCTTCCCAGTGCGCCAATCGGTTTCCAGATCCCGCAATATGCCCAGCACCCGCTCATACTGGATCTGCAGGGCGGGCCTGGCCGAGGAAGCGTTCCGATCCACCCAGGCCTTCCGGAGCGGCTGAAAGATGTAGGCGAGGACCAGCGCTGTAATTCCGAATAAGGTGACCAGAGCGGCCAGTGTTTCGCTCATCCAGGCGTATCTCCCTTAGGGGCTACGTGATTAGGAGCCGGTCCGACATTGAATAGTTAGGGGCGGGCGGGGCCGCTGCAGATGGCCCCGCCCATCCCTAAGCCATCCCTGAGAAAAAGAAGTCAGAAGCTACGAAGAGGGGAGACGCCCCATATCGTGGGGCGACGCCATTCCAAATCATGGCTTGACGTCCGATGAAGAGCCCAGAAGCCGGTCGATCACTGCCTCCAACTCCCCGGGCCGAATGGGCGCCGCCTTATAGAAGACCACCTGGCCCTGGGGGTCCACCACAAAGGTCTCAGGGACACCCGTGATGCGATACAGCCGGGAGATCCGGGTGCCGACATCGAGGCCGTTCGGATACGTGATCTGGAACCGTTGCAGATAGCCCATCGCCGCCGAGGGTGCGTCCAGGTAATCCACCCCCACGAAGATCACCCCGCGATCCCGATACTTGCGCCACAGGGCTTCCAGCAGAGCGGCCTCCTCCTCACATGGCTTGCACCACGAAGCCCAGAAGTTGATCACCACCACCCGCCCCCGCCAATCCTGGAGCCGGAATTCCCGGATCCCGAGCCCGCCGTCATACCCCTCATACAGGGGAAGCGTGAAATCCGGCGCAGGGCCTCGGGCGGGAGCCGTCCGCCCGCGTTCCACGAAGGCCCAGCCCAGCAAAGCCAGGAAGACAACGACCGCTGCCAGGCCGATCCACCAGCCCCATCGTCCCCTGCGCGGCATCTCCGTCCTCCTCTACCAGTGCTCCCGGACCCATCGATCCAGCATCCGGGCGTTTTCGTCCAGCGCGGACTCTGAAGGGGGTTCCGGTGCTGGAGCGGGCCGGCGCCAGCGGACAAGGCGGAGGGCCAGCCAGAGCGCCGCCGCCGGGAGGCCGATGGCCGGGATCAACCAGACCCCCAGCCCGATCCCCTGAGGAGGCGGCACGGCCAGCACGCGCATCCCATAGCGGGTGACGAAGAAATCGACGATGTCGCGTTCGCTCCGTCCCTCCGCCAGCATTGTCCGGATCTCCTCCTTCCACTGGACGCACGCCGGCGTATCGCAGACATCCAGCGGCACGTTCTCGCAGACCGGACAATACAGGCGCTTCGCCACCCGGTTGACCTCATCGTCCGGCACCGATGGCGCAGGGGTCTGCGCGCCAGCCGGGCGGGCTACGGCCAGGGTCCAAACCACGAAGACAGCGCCGAGCGCAATTTCACGAAAGACGGATCCTGACATCGGAGAATCACCTGTTTAGGAATATGCCACGCGAGCTCGTTATAGAAGGCGTCATCCAACTTAAAACCGGGCACGCGCCGAATACCGGGCAAGCGCAGATCTCTTAGAGCTTTCTTGGGATCCGCAGGTTTACCGTGAGCGGGCTTTTGGTTCATCAGCGCCTGTTGCACCTGCGGCGCGTATTTTGGGGAAATGCAGCGAGCCAGCGTCTGGATATCGGCCCACGCCCAACTCTCCAGCATCGGATCGATCACAATCACCTCGCAGCGTTCACTCCACCCGTTTCTATCCAGCCTACCTTTCAGATCAGCATACATATCGGTGCTATTTGGAAAATTATGGCTCCATTGGAAATCCAGAATCATCAGCGCATACTTAGCCCGTCTCAGATAACCTCTTAATAGCTCGACAGCCTGATGGAAGGCTACTGAG
>NZ_JANWXB010000232.1 GCF_025055495.1 Thermoflexus sp.
GGATCTCACTGGAGGGACAGCGACAGGGCGGGCAGTGGCGGCCGCCGCAGGATGGAACCTTGCCCGGGTAACGGCGGAGCTGGGAGGGAAGGCGCCAGTGCTTATCTTTGAGGATGCCGACCTGGAAGCGGCAGTCAACGGGGCGGCCTTCGCCGCCTTTATTGCCACTGGACAGACTTGTGTGCAAGGGGCACGGTTGCTGGTGCAACGGCCGATCCTGGAGCCCTTCGTGGAGCGACTGGTGCGCAAAACCCGCGCCCTGCGGCTGGGGGATCCCATGGATCTGGACACTCAGGTAGGTCCCCTGATTTCCCAAGCTCAGCGAGAGCGGGTGATGCGATATGTGGAGTTTGGGCTTCAGGAAGGGGCACGGTTGCTGTGCGGGGGTCGGATCCCGGAGGATCCACGTCTGCAACGGGGATATTTCTATGAGCCCACCGTCCTGGGGGATGTCCGGCCGGATATGGTGGTGGCTCGGGAGGAGATCTTCGGACCGGTAACGGTGGTGATTCCATTTGAGGACGAAGCGGAGGCCATTCGTCTGGCGAACGATTCCCCATATGGTCTGGCAGCGGCGGTGTGGACCCGGGATGTAGGACGGGCCCATCGAGTGGCCCAGGCCCTGGAGGTGGGGGTGGTGTGGATCAACGATCATCATCGGATCGATCCGGCGTCGCCATGGGGCGGGCTGAAGGCCAGCGGCCTTGGACGGGAGAATGGATGGGAGGCGATGCGGGAATACACCCAGACTCAGAGCATCATTGTGAGCATGAGCTCGGAGCTGTTTGGTTGGTATGGCACCACCGAGGTGATTCGATACAGCTAAAGACCAGCGTGGGAATCTCGAATTCCGTTCAGGGTCCTGAACATGAGGGGGAACGGAGACGGATTCTTTGATTGGGGAGGTAGGAATGTCCTTTTCCTTCCTGGTTTTGCAACTTTTGAATGGGTTATCCCTTGCTGCGCTGTATTTCATGGTGGCCAGCGGGTTCAGTCTGATCTTCGGGTTGATGCGGATCGCCAATCTCTCCCATGGGGGCCTCTATCTGATCAGCGGTTACATAGGTCTGACTGTTATTCGTTCCTCGGGGAGCCTCCTGCTTGGCATTGTGGCG
>NZ_JANWXB010000249.1 GCF_025055495.1 Thermoflexus sp.
CCGGACGAGAACCGCCGTTAGCAGCCCGATCACGCCGATGGCCACGAGGCTTGCGGTCCCCCATCGGAATCCCCTTCCCCATCGATCCCCCAGCCGCGTCCAGCCTTCCGCCAGCATCCACATGCCCATCACCAACAACGCGGGCACCGCATAGATCAGATGGGCGTAATCCGCACGGGGGAAGACGCCCAGAAAGGCCGCCCCCGCGAACAGCGCGACCATGCTCCCCCTTCGCCGTTGCTCCGCATCCAGCCCGGGGAACAGGGCCAGACCCATAGCCAGGAGCACGAAGGGAAGAAGAAAGGCTGAAAACTTCACCACCCCAAGCACCTGCTCGGTGGTGGAACGAAGGGAGAGGGAGCGCAACCCCTGGATGAAGGACTGGATCCCTTCGTGATACGGGATGCCAGACAATTGCAGGTAGGTGGTCTTGTTGGTCAGGCCGTAATCGATGAACTGGGGAAGACTTCCCTCGAGGACCACGGGCAGGAACGGGAGCAGGCCGGCCAGGAGAAAGGCTCCGATTGTCCCTGCGATTTGCTGCCACCGCTCTCCTCTGGTCGACTCCAGCGCGATGGCGAGCAGGGCGGCGATCAGGGCGTAGCCGCCGATATTCTGCTTAGTGGCGAAGGCCAGTCCGGCCCAGGCCCCCGCCAAGCGTTGCCGGGCCGCTCGACGCGCCGGCAGGCGGCTGCGCTGCGCCGCGATGGTCGCATCGAAGGCCGCCATCAGGAAGGTGTTCGCCAGGGTCTGATAGGTGGCCGCAGCTGGCGGAGGAGCCAGGATGAGATTGGCGGCGAGGAACAGCAGGCGGAATCCGAGGGGCACCCCCAGCCGCTGGAGGGCTCGAGCGCCCAGTAGCAGCGCTGCCGCGTATCCTCCGGCCACCACCGCCTTGACCACGATGACCTCAACGCCGAATAGATAGATCCCGGGAAGGGCCACGTAAACGGCCACGGGGCCCGCGCCGTAAAACACGTCGCCATACAGACGCTCCCCGGCCGCGACGCGCCGCAGCACCTGAAGGAACCATGCCTCGTCCCCCCGGTTGATCCCCGCGGCGATCGCCAGGTAAAAGCTGACCAGGAACAATCCAAGGAAGATCCCAACCTGCCGAATCGTCCGTCTCATGGCCGTTTCCCCCGAAACAACTGGAGTTGTAGGGGTTGGGCTCCCGGAACACCCCCCGACCGCCCGGCCAAAGCAATCGCCCCATCGCGGCGAAGGCCTTGTGAAGGTCGGCCTAGTGATGGAGGACGAAAACGCCCACTATGCATCATAGCGCCCATAGAGCTCTTCGGGAGGCTGATGGATGTCCGCACAGTAAACCGGAATGTTATAGCGCCCGCCATCGAATTCTCGCATGCGCTCAATGAGGAAAGGGGAGAGGTCGAGGCCTTCCACCTGGAACCCCCGCTCCACCAGCAGAAAAGCGTGGCGCCCCATCCCGCATCTGACGTCCAGCACGCGCTCGCCCGGCTGGAACTCTCCGAAACGGATCACCTCCTCAATCTGGCGAAGCACATATGGGGTTCGTTTCGGATACATGGTGGACTGAATTCGCCGTCCCAAATATTCCCGCTGTAGACGGTTATAGGCCTCGATGGGATCTTCTTGAGGCTTCCGCGATCTTGCCATATGTAAGCTCCCGACCTAGTGACTGGAAGATGGGTTACGCATCTGGGAGACCTGCCGCCTCGAACCGGGCCCCCCATCGCTGGATGTCGGGCGGGAGATGCCAGGCCCCATGCGGCCGGCTCCAGCGTTCCGGACGCCGTCGAAGCTCCAGGATCATCCACAGCGTCCCCCAGGCCAGCCGCCAGCGCATCCCGCCGGTATATGCAGAGGAGCCGGCCGGACGCACGGCGCGCGGCACCGGGATGGAGACTACTGGCAGGCCCGCGCATCCAACGAGGACCGGCCACTGGGGCACTGGCACGTCCCACGAGAGAACGGCCTGCACGGCCCGACGGTCCAGGACCCCGAATCCCCCGGCATCGCCCGGGATGCCGCATAGCCAGCCCCGCAACCGACGGAACAGCCAGCCGCTCAGCCAGCGCCCCCACGGCTCATAGCGTCCCCGGCGCCCGGCGAACACCACGGCGATCCGCCCGTTCCCCCGGGCCATCGCCTCCATCAATACCGGAATCGCCTCAGGAGGATCCTGAAGGTCCGCGTCCATAATCACGGTCCAGTGTCCTCGGACTTCATGGAGCCCGATCCAGATCGCCCGCGCCTGGCCGACGTTGCGGGGCAGCGCTAGGACGGCCACCCGCGGATCCTGCGCCGCAAGCCGTCTCAGGACCTCCCCCGAGCCCTCTGGGCATGCATCTTCGACGAAC
>NZ_JANWXB010000252.1 GCF_025055495.1 Thermoflexus sp.
CACCTCGTTGTTGTTCTCAACCCCTGTCCAGTATTGGGTGACAAACACTAGGATCTCCGGATAGTGAATGGCCGTTGGGTGGTCAATGGGGAACCAGTTGTAAGGAACTTTCGGGGCCGTCACATCGAAGATGGCATCCCAGATCAGGACGTTGAAAGCCGCCCCCTCAGGCATCGGCTGGTAGTCCTGGTTGAAGATCATCCAGCGCCCCATTTGCTCTTCATACCGCACGCCGATGACATGCGGGTTGTAGGTGCCTATCCAGTTGGGCGTCACCAGCAGGCGGGCCTTGGGATTGCCGTTGAGGAAGGGATGGTCTAGAGAGGTCATGGAGCCACTGATATTATCCAGGTGGGCTACGTGCATATAAGCGTGGTCACCCGGCTTGACCGCCAGGACGTTAAAGCGCACGTTGGGGGTCATGGGGCTGCCGTCCTGGTTAAAGATCGTCCAGCGGATGCCGTCATACCAGACGCCGACAGGCTTTTCGTGATACGGCCCGATGGTGCCGTAGTCCGCGGTCACAAACAGCAGCACGTTCGGGTTCCCGTTCAGCATGGGGTGGTCGAGGATCGTCTGGTTGGCGCGCAACGTTGGCGGCGCAGCGATATGCTGGAAGGCCGCGATCACGACGGGGGAGGACTGCGGCGCGGGCTCGGGCACCGCCGGGAGGGACGCGTTGGCGGACGGAACGGGCGGGATGGGGAACGCCGAGGCCAGCAGCGCTGCCGCCGTCAGCCAGAATCCGAGGCGGCGCAGGGCCGGGACAGGTGGATGGGAGGAACTTCTTTTTTTCATGGCGAACCTCCTTTTCTCTTCTGGTAGTGTTTCCTTAGTGACAGTGGCGGATCGTGCTTTGGCTTTCCTAGGGATTTGAGGTGGGGTCATTAGCACCATTTCCCTCTGCCCGGGATTCCCATGTCCAATGTCCAAACCAGCCCCGTGAGAGGGCTGGAGCCTGGAACAGGGATTATGCTCTTGTGTCTGATCTTAATTCCCCAGCGTCCACAAAGCGTCCACAAAGGGGGGCGCGAGCGTAGGGCCCGATCACCCCGTGTCGTATTCCCGGGTCGCATTTCCGCCCTTCGCCACGGGCCTAGGCTCCGAAGCGGCGGGGGATAGGTCTGGCCTTTCGGGCTCGGGCGGCCCATCCACTTCTCGGGCCCAACCAGGTTTGATGCGGAGCCGGCAGTTCCGAATTCGAACCGTCGGGTGGACCCGTCGATGAAGCCCCTGCCATCCCGCGAACGGGCAGGGGTTGCCCTGGCTGTTTGGGGGAGGCGAAGGGGTGGATTCGAGGGTATGCTGACATCCGGAGGAGATGGAAACCTGAGGAGGAACCCATGGATCGCGAGGATCGAAATCTCCTGGCGGCCCTTTCGGAGGCGATGGCGGAGGCAGTCGCCCGGGGCGCGGCCGCCACGGTCACGGTGGACGCGCGGGATCGATGGCCGGTCAGCGGCGTCGGCTACGCCGCGGACCTGGTCTTGACGGCGGATCACGGGATCGAACGGGAGGAGATCCGCGTGGTGTTGCCGGATGGCCGGGAGCGCTCCGCCGTCCGGATCGGCCGGGATCCCTCCACCGACCTCGCATTGCTGCGCGTGGAGGGAGGACCGGTTCCGATCCTGGAGATCGCCGATCGGGAGCCCCAGGTGGGGCAATTGGTCCTGGCGCTGGGCCGACCGGGCTCCGAGGGCATCGAGGCCAGCCTGGGGGTGATCAGCGCCATCGGCGGCCCGTTGCGCACGCCCTGGGGGGGGTGGCTGGAGCGTTACATTCGGACGGATGTCACGATGTATCCGGGGTTCTCCGGCGGCCCTCTGATCGACGTCGAGGGCCGTGCCCTGGGTGTCAACACCTCGGGCCTGGCTGGGATCCCGCTGACGATCCCGATCCGGGCGGCGTGGCGGGTGGCGGAGGCGCTGGCCCGGGAGGGCCAGGTGCGCAGGGGTTACCTCGGTGTGCGGACCCAGTCGGTTCCCCTGGCCCCTGCGCAGCGGGAGGCGCTAGGGCGAGCCCAGGCCCGCGGGCTGCTGATTGTGGGGATTGAGGAGAGCAGCCCGGCCGCCCGGAGCGACCTGCGCGTAGGAGATATCCTGACCGCCTTCCAAGGGCGGCCGGTGGAAGATGCCGAGGACCTCCAGAGCCGGCTGATGGGAGAGGTGGTCGGTCAGGCGGTGGAAGTGGAGGTGCTCCGGGGAGAGGCGCGGCGGACCGTGATGTTGATCGTGGGCGAGCGTCCGGAGGAGCGGGAGGAAATGCGATGGCCATTCCGGGGCGGACCCCGAGGGGGCTTCCGGCGGCGGTGGATGCCGCCATGGTCGCCCGGGTGGAGCAGGTGATCCCCCAGGTGGTTCAGGTGTGGAACGGCCACGGGGGGTTCGGCGCCGGCATCCTCTGGCGGCCTGGGATCCTCGTGACCAGCGCCCATTTGCTCACACCGGGCGCGCATCGCGCGACCCTGTGGACCGGGGAGACGTTCCCCGTGGAGCCTATGGTTGTCGACGAGGAGCTCGATCTGGCCGTGCTGCGCCTGCCCCGTCCCGAGGGCCTGCCTGTAGCTTTTCGGGATCCCGCCACCCTCCCGGTGGGCTCCCTGGTGCTCGCGGTGGGTCATCCCTGGGGGGAGCGATACGCAGTCAGCATGGGCGTCTTCAGCGGATGGGTGACCGCTCGCACCCGGGGTCCGCGGGGGGTGTTGCGTTTGCTCCGCACGGATGCCCGATTGGCCCCAGGAAACTCCGGCGGGCCCTTGCTGGACGCGGAGGGGCATGTCGTGGGGGTTTGCACGATGGTCGTGGGAGGGGATCAGGGGATGGCGATCCCGGCGGATCTGGCGGAAGCCTTGGTGCGGAGGATCCTGTTGTGATTCGAGCGGCGGTGATCGCCGCTGTGCCGGCCCTACGGGCCGGTCTGCGCGCGATGCTCGAAGCCAGCGGGGAGATCCAGGTGGTGAGGGAAGCGGCCTCCCCAGCGGACCTCGAGCCCTATCCGGAGATCGAGGTGGTCGTCGCTGTCTTCGAGCCGGCGACGGCGCACGGGTTGCGCGAGTGGCGTTCGCTGGGGGAGGAACACGCGCTCCTCTTTCTGGTGGAGAGAGCGGAATCGATCGGACCGCTGCTCGCGTTTTCCCCTCCGGTTTACGGGATTTTGCCGCTCGAGGTCTCCGCAGAGACCCTGTGGGCCGCTGTGCGAGCGCTCCGGGAGGGCCTCATCGTGCTGAGCTCCGCCTTTCATCCGCTTCTTTTCGCGTCCGGAGGACCTTCGGGCGTGGAGGAAGAGGAAGCCTTTGGGGAAGAGCTCACCCCGCGGGAGATCGAGGTGTTGCGGTTGCTGGCCGATGGGCTGGCCAACAAAGAGATCGCCGCTCGGATGGGGATCAGCGAGCACACCGTCAAATTCCACGTCTCCTCGATCTATCGCAAACTGGGGGCCGCCAACCGCGCCGAGGCGGAGCGCCTGGGGCTGCGGCGGGGGTGGATCCCCTTGTGAGGCGGAGGGCGTCCACGAAGTGGGGACCACGAATTCACGAATCGGGACTCCAAATGAACTTAGGGGCACCCCGCGGGGTGCCCCTATGTGGACATGCCCCCATACCCGCGTCGGGACGCTCACAGGGGACATCCCCACTAAGGTTCTCGAGATCTCAGATCTTGCTCTGGCGGCTGATGGGGATGGGCGATCAGTCCCCCCGGGGGCTATCGGCGCCGGGCCTCTTTGTCAGTAGAGCGCTCGTGAGGAAGCCCCGAGGGAGGGCCTCAATCTGTCTCTCCCGTGAGCAAACCCCACAGCGCCTCGAAGGCGGCCTCCGCCGGCGGGAAGTCGGCAGACCGAGCCATCGCGGCCAAGTCTTCCAAAATCTCCCCTCGCTGGCCCTCCGGTGGGGAAAGCTTTCCAATGGATTTGGCAGCAGCCCTGCGCACGAATTCGTCTTCGTTCTTTAGGGCCTGCAGGAGGCGGGGAAGGGCTCGGGGATCGTGGAGCTGCCCCAGGGCCTCAGCGGCGGCCCCGCGCACAAGTGGATCTTTGTTCTTCAGGGCCCGGCGGAGGCGGGGGAGGGCCTGGGGATCGCGAAGTGCCCCCAGGGCCCCAGCGGCAGCGATGCGCACAAGTGGATCTTTATCCTTCAGGGCCCGGCGGAGGTGGGGGAGGGCCTGAGGGACGCAGAGCTGCCCCCGACAGCAGCAGGAGGACTTCCTGCCAGGCCGGATGGTGTAGGAACGGGCGGAGGTCCGATAGAGGGTCCGCAGGGTCGAACCGATCGGCCAGATGGCGGGCCGCTAAGTATTCCTCAAAGGTGCGATGGAAGAACCCGAACAGCCCCTGCTCCCGCTCGACCAGCAGCCCCGTCCCCTCCTGGATCAGACGCAGGAAGTCATCGGCCAGGGCGCCAGCGCGGTCCACTGGAACGTCTTCCCGCTCCTGCAGCAGGCGGGCGATGTGGTCCAGAAGGGCCTCCCGAGGCAGCCAGCCCCCAGGCTGATCCCGGTGCATCTCGAAGGCCAGCGGTCCCAGGATGCGGACGGCGAAGGGCTCGTCCAGCCGCCGTCCCCCCAGGTAGAGATCGATCGGCCGCCCGGTGGGGCTGCGGGCGCGGTTCCATGTCTCCACGAAGGCCTCCACCAGCAGCCGGTAGAGCTCGATCCGCTGCTCTGGGAGCCGGGTGCCCTGTTCGTAGATCAGCGCCATCGCGGTGAGCATCAGCGGGTTGCGGGCCAATTCGCGGATCCCCGGATGGCCCTCCAGGATGGCAGCTGACATCTCCTGGGCCCGGCGCTCGATCTGTTCCTCCACCGCCGGCGAAAGGTCCCGCCGACCCCGCAGGGCCTCCTCCAGCGCTCGCGACCAGCGCGGTAGAAACAGCTCGATCGCCGGCTTATCCAGTGGCCGCAGATGGGCGGAAACGAAGGGGGCATCCAGTGGGGCTGCCCCGTATCCTGCGATGCGTGAGGTCACCAGGATCTGGAGGCCTCGATATCGGCGCAGCAGGCGATGGAGCTGAGCGATCAGCGCGCGGCGGGCCTCGAGGCTCAGGACCTCATCGAGGCCGTCGATGAGCAGGAAGATCCGTTCACGTTCCAGGGCCTCCTCGATGAGGGGCCGCAGCTCCCCCAGACGGCGGGCTGGCCCGTAGCGATCGCGCAGATAGTCCTCCAGGGAAAGGGCAGGCCGCTCCTGCCACGCGAGGGCGAACTCCGCAGCGGGCAGCACCAGGGGGAGCCGATCCTCCGTCCATCCCAGGGCCGCACGGACCCCTTCCGATCCCCGGGCGTAGACCAGGGCCAGCCACCGCACCAGGGTGCTCTTCCCCGACCCGGGATTCCCCAGGACGACCAGTTGCGGATACGTCTCCAGCGCCCGGGGCAGGGCCATGGAAACCGGCTCGGCAGCCTCCAAGCTCAGGCCGCGGGGAGGTCGGCAGGCGACTTTCGGGGAGCGCGGAGGGCGACCGCCATCGTGCGCAACGCCCGCTCGCGCTCTAGGGGGTCGGCGGGCAGGGGGAACCGGAAGAACCCGCTCAGGCGGGAATACAGATCGCCTGCGTGCTCCATGAGCTCCGGGATCAGCTCGGGCTGCAACCAGAACACAAAGAGGGCCCCGCGCTCCCGCAAGCGTTCCCGCTGGTAGTTCAACTGGCGGAACGCCCAGGCTCGCGCCTCTGCCGGGAGTTCCGCTGCACCGAACACCAGAACGATCTCTCGGCGTTCAGGCCGAGCAGGGGCCGGCTGCCTCAGGAAGGTCGCCAGACCTTGGGGGGAAAGCTCGGCTTTTATAATTTCGCTCTCTGGCATCCAGAGGTCCCGGAAGAGAGCCGCTAAGCGCGCCTCCGCGTCGGCGTCCGGCGCCTCCACCACGAGCAGGGCGCTGTGTCCGGGCGGCGTCAGACGTGTCGTGGCGAGCAGACGACGCCCCTCTTCGATCCATTCCCCGATTTGATCCAGCGTCACCATGGGCGTCCCCCGAAGGCCCTGGGGAAATCCCTCCCTCCGCCTCCTGCTCTCGGTTCCTGTCCTTAGAGCATACCCGAAAGTTCGGTGCCTCGTAACGATTCAGCCCCTATCCCCCTTCCCCCTCCTCTCTTCTGCAAAACGGGAGAGGGGAGGGGGAACGAAACGCCGGGAATCGGGGAGTGGCCTTTGGCGGCCCCGATCCCCCGTCGGGCGCTGCCCCGCCGAACGGTGGAGGGAGGAGTCAGGAATCCCGAGGGATAAGGACAGAAAGCGATCCTTGTCGCGATGGCGCCTGAATCGTTAGGGCGCCTTCAAAGAATGACGAGAGCCATCCAGCGGCACTGGGCGTTCGGACAATCGCACCCCCCGCCAATCTCCTACCCTCCATTCGTGTATTCGCGCCCCCATTCGTGGACGGCCCCCCTCTCTCTGAACGCCCGGATGCGCTCTTCGGAAAGCTCAACGGCTCGATGTTTCATCGCTCCTCTGCTGACGAGGGGGATGGCGAGACCTCCAGCAGCGGCCAGAGGATCGGGTGGGCGTCGAACCAGATGGTCTCATTCAGGTAGCTGAGCAGGTAGTTGTGACGGATCAATTCCTCCGCCCGGGGCCCTTCCGGGCGTTGATGGGTGCGGTGCGCTTCTTTCAAAAGCGCTCGATCGCCGGGGGTCATTGCGGCCTCGTAGAGCCGGCGAAGCCGGGCGATGGCGCGCAAGGCTTGCTTTCGCTCGATGCGCCCGGCGCCTTCCATCTCCGCCTCCACGATGGCCAAGCGGACCAGCCGGATCAGATCGCTCACGATCCCCCCCGAAGCCATGATCAGCTCGTTGACCACTCCCCGGGCGAAAACGGCTTCCTCCGTGTAGGAGGGACCACGGGGGCCGTCGGGCCGTTCCAGGCGTTTCTGGATCACCTCCCGCATAAACCGGAAACCCTCCCGATCCTTCCGTTCGGGATCCCCCCGATCGAACAGCCGGACGTTGGAGAGGGGGACCACTTCCTCGAAATGTCGTCGGCCGCCCTGCTGGGAGAGATCGTAATAGAGCTCGATGGGCGCGGCGTAAACCGCCCGGCAGGCGATCCGCCCTAGATACGGCTTATCGACGAAATTCAATTGGATCGTATCCGCCTGACGGGATTTATCTAGATCGTCCACGATCAGCAGCAGCGGTCGCTTGACGCTTCCCTCGACGACCCGGATCAGCGCATTGAGGGCCTCCGTGGCCCGTTCCAGATCCCGGTCCACGGTGGGAGACCGCATTAGCTTGAGATCCAGCCCCAGGGTGAACCCGAGAGAGACTAGCTCCGGCAGCGGCCGGGCAGGAGGCATCCGCCAGCTGGCCACCGCACGAAGCAGTTTGTCCAGATCGATCTGGAATTGAGTGTTCCCAGTGTGGGCATGAACGGTTCGCTCCACGGTCTGTTTCAATTCCTCCAGTGGTGTGCGATCGATGGTCCCGACGGCCTGCTCTGCGGCCTGATGGATCACCACGCCGATCATGAAGAGCACTTCCAGCGGGTTGGTCTTTTCGACATCCAGAAGATCGTTCAGGGGGATCCGCAGCACGAAATAATCACGCTCCATCAATCGGGCGAGGTAGGTCAATTCCGTGCTCTTCCCGCTTGCCCGGTGTCCGATCAGGAGTAGACGCTGAGGGGGCTTTCGGGGGTCCAGCATCACCTCCAGACGTTTCGCGGGCTGCTCCGCCGGCCTCCCCGGCCGCGGCACATACTAGTCCTCCAGCCGCTCCGACGGGATCGGCTCCAGGTGGTTGAAGGCGGTGTAGAGCAGGTTCCAATCCGGGGGCGGTGTGGCCATCTCAGGTCCTCCCGGGTTTCTCAAGCGTAGAAGGTATCCCGGATATCGGGAGGCGAAGGATATGGTCTATTTAGGCGATCGAATCGCTATCGGAGTGATAGGAGTTGCGCCGTCCCCCTCATTGGGGAAAGAGGTCTTCGACGCCATGGGCAACTTCAGGCGACAAGTCTGATCCGGACGCCTTCGGGAGGGAATCGGAGCTTGCCCACGGCGTCTTTTATCCTCCTATAGCCCGAAGGGCTGGGAGGAGGAGCGTTGCAATCGTTATTCGCTATCTTATCAGATATCATGGGCCAGGACAAAAGACGCCGGAGGGAAAGGACCGCGGATGCGCTTTGGGGAGGGAGAGGCTTTCCGTTCGATCTTTCCTCCAGAACGGCTCCAGCGGATCGCCCGGATGGAGGCGGAGCACTTCTGGTTCGTCGGGCGGCGGATGGGGATCGCCCGATGGTTACGGGCCGTCGGTCCCCTGGACGGATGGGTCCTGGACGCCGGCTGCGGGACGGGCGCCCATGTGCAGTGGCTGGCTCGTCAGGGCCTGCGTCCGCTGGGCCTGGACCTGCTTGCGGATGGCCTGCGGGGGCTCCGCGCCCAGGAGCCTGTTCTTCCCCTGATCCAGGGCTCTGCCGAGCGGATGCCCTTTCGCGATGGCGCGATGGCGATGGTCCTCTTCCTGGACGTGCTGGAACACCTGGATGATCGCACCGGCCTCCGGGAGGCCTTTCGGGTCCTCTCCCCGGGTGGCTGGCTCCTCCTCTCGGCGCCCGCGATGCCGTGGCTGTGGAGCGCCCGGGATGTCGCCGC
>NZ_JANWXB010000317.1 GCF_025055495.1 Thermoflexus sp.
CGCAGGCCTGGGAGATCGCCGAGGCCAGTGACGGCCATCCCCTGCTGGTGGAGCTCATCGTCGCCCAGGCGGGGCGGCGGGACCTCGCCGAGCTCCTGCAGGAGGTGCGGGCGCGCAAGGGGGCGTTTGAGGAGCAATTGAACCGGGTGTATGAGTGGAGCGCCCGGATCATAGAGGAGAAGGGACAGCTGGACGCCTGGGGGGCGTTGCTGCTCTTCCCCGGCGGCGCTGCGCCGGAGGCGCTGCTCTGGGCCGCCGCCGGGCGGGAGGGAGCATCGGCGCTGCAGGAGGCAGCCCTGGCGGACTTCCATCCGGACCTGCAGGCCTGGCGCTGGCACGCCACGGTCAGCGAATACGCCCGATCCCACTGTTCTCTGAGCGACGAAGAGCGCCGCAGCCGCCTTCTTGAGCTCCTGCCCACGTGGACCAATTGGCTGGAAGGCCTGTCCCCGAAGACACCGGAGACCGCCTTTCAGATCGAGACCCAGCAGGCCAACCTCGAGGCCATCCTGGACGAGGCGGCCCACATCCCCTGGGAGTCCCTTCGGGGCCTTCTGCAAGCCCTTCATCAGGCCCTGCCGCCGCCGGATCAGACCCTATCCCTGCGCGCCTTCGAGGAGCGGATGTATCGGATCTGGGCGGAGCGAGCGACCGAGGAGGCCGAGCGCGCGATAGGGCTTGGCATGCATGGGGTTGCCCTTTCTGCCCTGGGCCGCCGCGAGGAGGCCCTGCAGGCCACCGAAGAGGCCGTCGCGCTCTACCGCCGGCTTACCCAACAACACCCCCAGGCCTTCCTCCCCGACCTAGCCAGGAGCCTGACCGACTTGGGGGCGAGGCTTTCCAAAGTGGGCCGCTTTGAGGAGGCGATACAAGCCACCGAAGAGGCCGTCCGCCTCTTCCGCCAGCTCACCGCCCAACGCCCCCAGGCCTTCCTCCCCGACCTGGCCAGGAGTCTGGTCAGCCTAGGGGCGAGGCTTTCCAAAGTGAGTCGCTTCGAGGAGGCCCTGCAGGCCACCGAAGAAGCCGTCCGCCTCCTTCGCCAGCTCGCCGACCAACACCTCCAGGCTTTCCTCCCCTACCTGGCGGGGAGCCTGAATAGCTTGGGCTTGAAGCTTTCCGAAGTAGGCCGCTTCGAGGAGGCCTTGCGGGCCACCGAAGAAGCCATCCGCCTCTTCCGCCAGCTTGTTGACCAACACCCCCAGGCCTTCCGCCCCAAATTGGCCAGGAGCCTGGGGGCGTATGGGCGCATCCTCCTGAGCCTGGGCCGGGCCTCAGAGGCCTGCGCCGCTTTCGCTGAAGGGCTGCGGCAGATCCTCCCCTTCGCCCAAGCCCTCCCTGCCGCCTTCCGCGATCTGGCCGCTGCGCTGCAGCAGGACTACCTCGAGGCCTGCCGGGAGGCTGGCCAGGAACCGGAGCGTGAGTTGATCGAGGAGGCCTCCCGTGTCCTCTAAGCTCTTGCGGCTGTCGCCCAGGCTGCGGTCGGGTTGGGCCGCTCCCTTAGGCGAGGCGGTGGTGCGAGGCAAGGCGGGTTCGGAGGTCCGGCGGGCGGTGGAGGAGGCGCCGCTGGGATGCCGGAACGCGAAGCGCCGGGCGGGCAGCGGAGGTGCCGGGATGGCGAATAGGGGACGATCGGGATCCCCTTGCCCTGCACGGGGAGCCGGCGCAGGAAAAGCGGGCGCTTTCGCCGGCGGAACGGGCCGCCATGGAGCCACAGGCGCGGATGAAGGCAGAGGAGCTTGTGGGGCGGAGGGCAGGCGAGGGCGCAGAGAGTGGCGCCTCAAGGCATGGAAGGGCTTTCGTAGGGTGGACGCGCTCTCGACGTTCAGCGGGCGGGGACTCCGCTAAGCTGTTCGAAGGGCCCTTGCCCGCCCGCAAAAGAACCGTTCCCGCTCCCAAAAGGCATCTGGGCCTCAGAAAGCGAAGGGATATCAGCAAAGATCCCCGTAGCCCTGGTGGGACGGGAAACAGGATTCCCTAAACCCCATTCAACGCGTGGAGGTCGTTGTGATCACGGCTTCTTCCCAACCCGTAACCCTTGTCCTTTTCGGCGCCAGCGGGGACCTGGTCTGGCGCAAGCTGGCGCCCGCCCTCTTCGACCTCTTCGTGGAGGGCTGGCTGCCTGAACAGTGGACCGCCCTCGGCGTCGCCCGCACGGCGATGGACGATCCGGCCTTCCGCGCCCGGATCCTGGACGGTGTCCGGCGCTTCGCCCGCCGCCGCCCGCAGCCCCCCCAGGAGGAGGCCTTCGCCGCCCGCTTCTTCTACTTGCGCGGGGATTACGACGATCCCGCCCTCTACGCCGCCCTGGCCCGGCGGCTGCAGGAGCGGGGCGCGGAAGGCCACCGCCTCTCCCACCACGTGTTCTATCTGGCCGTGCCGCCGGGGATCACCGAGGCCATCGTGACCCACCTCAGCGAGGCCGGCCTGCTGCGGGATCGGGATCGCGATCGCGTGGTGATCGAGAAGCCCTTCGGCCACGACCTGCCCTCTGCCCGCGCCCTCAACGCCCGCCTGCGCCGCTTCCTGGACGAGAACCAGATCTACCGCCTGGATCACTACCTGGGCAAGGACACCGTCCAGAACATCCTGGCCCTGCGCTTCGCCAACGCCTTCTTCGAGCCGATCTGGAACCGCCGCTACATCGACCACGTCCAGATCACCGTGGCCGAAACGGTCGGCGTGGAGCACCGGGGCGGCTATTACGACCAGACCGGCGCCCTGCGCGATATGGTCCAGAGCCACCTCATGCAGGTCCTCTGCCTGATCGCGATGGAGCCGCCGGTCTCCCTGAGCCCCGACGAGATCCACTACAAGAAACTGGAAGTCCTGCGGGCCATCCGGCCGATCCCCCCGGACCAGGTGGACGCCTACGCTGTGCGCGGACAGTATGGGCGGGGCGTGATCGCCGGGGCAGAAGTCCCGGGCTACCGCGAAGAGCCCGGCGTGGACCCCCAGTCGAACACCGAAACCTACGTGGCCCTCAAGCTCTTCATCGACAACTGGCGGTGGCAGGGCGTGCCCTTCTACCTGCGCACCGGCAAGCGCCTCCCGGTTAAAACGTCGGAGGTCTCCATCACCTTCCGGCCGGTGCCCCACCGGGCCTTCCCGGACACCGCTGTGCGCGCCTGGCAGCCCAACCGCCTGATCCTGCGCCTGCAGCCCGAAGAGGGCGTCCTCTTCCGGTTCCAGGCCAAAGCCCCCGGCCCCCTCATGCAGCTTCAGCCGGTGGACATGCATTTCCTGTATCGGGAGGCCTTCGGCGACGCCCCGCCGGAGGCCTATGAAACGCTGCTCTTGGATCTCATCCGCGGCGACACCACCCAGTCCCTCGACGCGGCATGGGTGGAAGCGGCCTGGGCCGTGATCCAGCCGATCTTAGAGGCATGGGCGGCGCGCCCGCCAACGGATTTCCCCAACTACCCGGCTGGCACGTGGGGCCCTCCGGAGGCCGACCGCCTGCTGGCCCAGGACGGGCGCGAGTGGATGCTGCCCACCCTCCTCGAGGCCCCCTCGCTGTGAGGGAGGGGGGCCGTCCACGAATGAGGGCACGAATGCACGAATTCGCAACTGGAGGGAGAATGTCCTTGTTTGTAGTAGGGCACTTCAGTGCCCGTCCAAGGCGCCTCCAAGAGGAGCGGGCGCTCACACGCCTTATTGCAAACAGAGAGAGCTCCCGTCTGGAAGTCCGGCGTGAACCCAAACCAGGCGCTCGCCCGATGCGCTCACCAAAGAACGGGTACTTGCGTGCCCTACTAAGAACCAAAATCCCGTTTGGAGTAGGGCACGTTAGTGCCCGTCCAAACCGTCCCCAAAAAGAACGGGCGCGGACGTGCCTCGCTGCGAACAGGAAGCTCCTCTCAGAAACCGGGTGTGAATGAAACCCAGTGCTTGCCCCACGCGCTCGCGGAAGAACGGGCACTGATGTGCCCTACTAAGAACGAAAAATCCTGTTTATCATCCATAATCCACAAAGCGAGCGGACAGCCAATGCTCTGGATCTTCCCGGATCTGGAAACCCTCAGCCGCGCGGCGGCGGCCTTGTTCGTCCGCCAGGCCCAGCGGGCCATCCGCCGATCCGGCCGGTTCGTGGTGGCCCTGGCCGGAGGGCAGACGCCCCGGCGGGCCTACGAATGGCTCGCCCATCCCCTCTGTCGCGACGCGGTGGCCTGGGAAGCCGTCTACGTCTTCTGGGGCGATGAGCGCTGCGTGCCCCTCTCCGATCCCCGCAGCAACGCCCGCATGGCCTGGGAGGCCCTGTTGCGCCACGTCCCTATCCCGCCGGATCACGTCTATCCCATCGTCTGCGAGGGCGATCCGGCGTCTGTGGCCGCCCGTTACGAAGCAATCCTGCGGGGCTTCTTCGGGGAGACACCGCGCTTCGATCTGGTGCTTCTGGGTCTGGGGGAAGACGGCCACACGGCGTCTCTTTTCCCCTTCCATCCGGCCCTGGAGGAACCGGCCCGCTGGGCCACAGGCGTGGAAACGATGGATCCCCCCCGGGTCACGCTGACCTTCCCAGCTCTGAATCAGGCCCGCCGGGTCGTGTTCCTGGTGGCAGGGTCAAGTAAGGCCGTCGCCCTGAGGGAAACCCTGCAGGGCGCGTGGAACCCTCAGCGATGGCCGGCCCAGAGGGTCCGGCCCATTCGGGGCAGCCGACTATGGATGGTAGACCAAGCCGCGGCCGAGTTATTACGCGGATTGAAACCCGCCTCTTCGAGCGCTTCGGGCCGGGCGTCCACCCGCGTGGACACTTAAGAGGCTTACCCGGGGCGTTGACACCCGCCGATCCCCTGGCCGCGGGTTCTCAACGGCCGACTTCTGCGGGCACCGGTAGCCGTTGCGCTGTCCGGAGACGGCCAAGCGGAGCGAGATAACCCCACCCCCTGGATCCCCCTTCCCCGGAGCCCTTTAGGTCGTCGGGAGGGGGGTGAAAGAATTCCACAAAGGGAATGAACAACGAAAACACTCATTCTTCGGGTCAGCGTCGGCTGACCCCCGGCCAAAGGCCTTCAACGGCCGACTTCCGTGGGCCCCCACTCGGCTCCCCCCACACCAACAGGTCGGCACCGGCCGACCCCCGGCCAAAGGCCTTCAACGGCCGACTTCCGTCGGCCCTCGCTCGGCTCCCCCCATACACCAACAGGTCGGCGCCGGCCGACCCTTGGCCGAAGGCCCTCGACGATCGACTTCCGTCGGCCCCCACGCCCAATCTCCACCTCGGCTCCCCCCATACACCAACAGGTCGGCACCGGCCGACCCCCGGCCAAAGGCCTTCAGCGGCCGACTTCCGTCGGCCCCGCTCGGCTCCCCCCACACACCAACAGGTCGGTGTTGGTCAAGCCCCAGCCAAAGGCCTTCAACGGCCGACTTCCGTCGGCCCCGGTCGGCTTTCCCACACCAACAGGTCGGCGCCGGCCGACCCTTGGCCGAAGGCCTTCAGGGGCCGACTTCAGTCGGCCCCCCCTGGCCCCCCGTCGAGCACCCGTAGAACCCCCGGCGTGAGATCCAGCAACGAGGCCGCCTCCCGGAAGACCTCCACCCCTGGCCCGGCGACGAGCAGCGGGACCGGGTTCGAGGTGTGCAATCGGGTCCGCAGATCCTCGACATTCCCGTGATCGCTGGTCAGGATCACTGTGGCCTCCGGCGGCCGATGAGCGATCAGAACGTCCAGGAAGCGATCCACTGTGTCCAAAACGGGCTCCGGGGGCAGGTGGCGATGGCCCACCAGATCCGTGAGGAAGCTTTCAAACAGCACCAAGTCCGCCTCCTTCAGCAACCGCAGGAGGCGCATCGCCGCCTCCTCCGGCGCCACCGGCGGCAGATCCGGGAACGGCCGGCCGTGCTGGCGGGCCCACGCGGGGGCGAAGGCGTTCGTGATATCCCAGAGCAGCGCCCGCCCCTCCATCAGATCCTCGAACGTCCGGAACGGGAGGCCCGATAGCTGGTTCATCCACGTGGTCACCGAGGGCCGCAACCGGCCCTGCGCCACCAGCTTCCAGTAAACATCCGAATACGCGTTCGCGAACGTCGGGCGGAAGCCCGCCGCCCGGGCCCGAGCGAAGAGACTATGCCCCTCCAGCAATCGAACCAGTTCGGCGGACGGGTAGCCGGTTCGATGTCCCCCGATCAGGGCGGGGGCGTTTAAACCCGTGAACAGCGCCGTCTGCCCCGTGGCGCTTTGAGGGAGGCCGGGCACCCCCAGCGCCGCATCCAGCTCCCGGCAGAGGAGATCCCCGTTCTCCCCCGCGCAGCCCCGGGTCAGCGGGCGCCCCATCCGGGCGGCGAGCCGCGGAAGACCGGGGTGAAAGAGCGGATTCCACGGCTCCTGCTCCCCCAGGCCCACCCCGTCCAGAAAAACCAGCACCACGGGTCCCATTCGCCCCGATCCTTTTTTAGAGAGCATGCCGATCCGGCGGCATCGGAATGCATCCCCCGAAACCAGAAGGGGCGGGCCCGGAGGCCCGCCCCAGATCCACCCCTCGCGCCCCTTTCAACGCACGAGCATCCCCACCGCGAGATCCACCCCTCCTTGGCGCATCCGCCCCCCTTCGATGCACGAGCATCCCCACCACGGGATCCGCTCCTTTATTGGCATTGGCGCCTCTACGTCCCTCCCAACCCACGAGCATCCCCGCGGCGGAATCTGCCCATCCCCTTCATTCGTGGATTCGTGCCCCCATTCGTGGACGGCCCCCCCTTACATCTTGTAGCCGATCCGACGCAGAAACTCCTTGCGATGGGCCACATCCGCTTCGGTCTCGATCCCTCGGGTGGCCACGCCATCGATCACCCCGACGATCCCCCGCCCCTGCTCGGTCTCCGCGACGATCACCTGCATCGGGTTGGCGGAGGCGGCGTAGATGTGGCAGACCTCCGGGACCATCTTGATGGCATTGAGGACATTGATCGGGTAGTAGCCCTTGCCCAGGACCACGATAAAGAAGTGGCCGGCGCCGACCGCCAGGGCGTTCTTCTTGGCCAGCTCCACCAGCTCCGGATCCGTGCCGCTGGCCCGGACCAGGGCAGGGCCAGACGACTCACAGAAGGCCAGGCCGAACTTGATCCCGGGAACCGTGTTCACCAGCGCCTCGTGGATGTCCTCCACGGTTTTGATGAAATGGCTCTGGCCCAGGATCACGTTGAGCTCGTCGGGCTTCTCGATCCGCACCACCTTGAGCTCGATGGCCATAGGGCACCTCCTGAGCGGGTTAAGCGTTCAGGGTGGTGGGGGGGGGCGCGACCCCACCCCCCCCCCCCCCCCCCCCAACCCCCCCGGTGGCCCCCACCGCCCCCCTAGGCGGGGGTCAACCCCAGATCACCCCCCCCCCCCACGAGCC
>NZ_JANWXB010000361.1 GCF_025055495.1 Thermoflexus sp.
ATGGTTTCCTCAGGCGTTCTCCGGGTGCTCCATGGGTCGAGGGCGGCGCACCCAGAGGACGAGCACGTCGCCTTCTGGCCAGCGCTCGACCCGCGCGGCGATCACGTCGGCCCAGCGCCGCTCCCCCGAGGGCGCAGGGAAATCCAGCTGCACCGGCCGGCCTTCCTCCCACGCCCGGCGGCAGCGCTCCAACATCTTCTCGCCGTTGAAGGTGCGCATCTGACAGACCGCCACCGGCTGCGTGGTCGGCCCCTCATAGATCGAGAAGGCCCAGATCTCCCGAGCCGGCTGAAATTGCGGGGTCGGTCCTTCCACCACCGTGATCCATTCCGGTTCCATCCAGCGCATTGCCCGGTTCCCTCCGGCGACCTCAAGATCCGTTCCTTGGCGGATTGATTTCCCCAAGCTGTTTGGCGTTTCCAGGAGGATGCCGCGCGAATCCACACCTTCCGTTTATAAAATTCTACCACATAGATCCTGCCGGGCAGGGATCGTTTCCCGGCGCTTCGGTATGGGGAACAAGAGGCTGCCGGGCTTGGCGCGAGTGGTGGGCCTCGGACTCAAAGGGCGATGGAAAGGATCACGAAGAGGCCGATCCCGGGGTGCGCTTCGTGTTCGGAAGGGACGCTTCGCGGGGTGATTGGATCAGAAGAAGGCTCCGCGGCGGGTATGGATCAGCAGATACAGAAAGAAGGGGCCGCCCAGGAAGGCGGTCAGGATGGTCAGAGGGATCTCCTGGGGCGGGAGGAGGATGCGGGAGAGGAGATCGGACAGGGTAAGCAGGGAAGCGCCGATGAGGATCGAGGCGGGAAGGACCCGCGGGTAGCGAGGCCCGACGATCAGTCGGGCCAGATGGGGAGCGATCAGGCCAACGAAGCCGATGATCCCGGTAAAGGCGACGGCACCGGCGGTGGTCAGGGTGGCCGCGCCAATCGCCAGCCGCTTCACCTGCTCTACGGGCAGGCCTAATTGCAGCGCCTGCTCTTCCCCGAACTGCAGGACATCCAACGGGCGCCCCAGCAGGAGCAGGAGGCTCAGGCCGATCGTTACATAGGGGAGAGCGCCGAAGAAGGCGGGCCAGCCCCCCAGCGCGTAGCCCCCCAGCATCCAGATCCAGGCCCGGTGCGGGGCCACCTTCCAGACCATGACCATCAGCAGACCCAGGCTGATGGCGTTCAGGATCGCGCCGACGACGATGCCAGCCAGCAGCAACAGCGTCAGGGGCACAGCCCCCCCGATCCGCGCCAGGCGATACACCGCCCCCACGGTGGCCAATCCGCCCAGAAACGCGGCCATCGGGAGGGTGAATAGCCCCAGGAAGGTGGCCGACAGATTCAGGGCGATGGCGGTCAGCGCGCCCAGATTCGCTCCCGCCGCCACCCCGATCAGATACGGATCCGCCAGCGGATTCCGAAACAGTCCCTGGTAGGCGGCACCGGCCCCCGCCAGCGCCGCGCCCGCCAGGGCGATGAGCAGCACCCGGGGCAGGCGCACCTCCCATACGATCGTGACCAGCGTCGGATCCCGGGCCTCCCCCAGGAGGATCCGCCACAGCTCCGTCAGGGGAATGGAGATCGTGCCCAGGGCCACGCCCAGAGCCAGGCTGGTCCCGAGGAACATCCCCAGGCCAGCCCAAAATCCGATCTGGACCCTTCGGGAGCGGCGCAAGGTGGATGGGAATGCGCGCAGGGCCATTTCGCCTCCATCGGGCCGGGAAAGGTGCATGGGAAGCGAAGCACGCTGTGCCTTCCCGGCGGCGCCTGAGGGGGATTCCCCCCCGAGGGCGGGGGCCGCCGCCGAGGGCAACGCCCCCGCCCTCCCCTTTGCTCCTTGCTTCCCTTACCGGACCGGCGCCAGGTGCCTCATCGGAACGACTGCCAGGCGTTTCACCGCCGATTGCGGGAACAGCTCCGGGTGGATGATCCGCGCCAGCGCCTCCAGGCCGTCCACGATCCGCGGACCGGGCCGGGAGATCAGGTTGTCATCGATCGGGTAAATCCGCCCCTCCCGCACCGCCCGCAGGCGGCCCCATCCGGGGCGTCGCTTCACCTTCTCCGGCGTCTCCCCGTAATTGGCGGTGCCCAGGATGATGAGATCGGGGTCCTGGCGGATCAGCTCCTCCAGGCTGATCTGCGCCCACTCGCTGGAGAGGCTGGCCCCGATGTTCTGCCCGCCGGCCCGGACGATGAGCCGGTCGATGAACGAGCCTGGCCCGGCGGTCCAGGGCTTGCTGGGCTCGGTGGCGTCGAGCTCGTAAAAGACTTTGGGGCGGGTCGCTGCCTGACGGACCTTTCCCTCAATCGCGGCGAGGCGGGCTTGTAGATCGGCCACCACCTTTTCCGCCTGCTCTGTGTTCCCCGTCAATCGCCCGACCATGCGGATCTGTTCAAAGATCTCCTCGATGTCTTTCGGCGTGCGCTGATGGAACACCACCAGCCCCAGATCCTCCAGCGCCTTCACCTGTTCCGGGCTGATGACGCCAGGGGCCAGGATCAGATCCGGGCGCACGGCCACGATCGCCTCCTTGTTGATGGAGGGGTAGGTGCCGCCGATGCTGGGGATGTTCTTCGCCTCAGGCGGATAATCCGAGAGCTCGTCCCGCCCCACCAGGCGATCGCCGGCGCCCACGGCGAAGATCATCTCCGTGGCAGAGGGAGCGAGGGTCACGATCCGCTGAGGGCGGGCCTGCAACACCACGGTTCGCCCGTGTTCATCGATGACGCTCAGGAACGGCGCGGGAGTCGGAGTGGCGGTGGGAGGAACCGTGGGCGATGGCGCCACCGTGGCGGTGGCGGTGGGAAGCGGCGCCGCTGTTGGCGTGGGGGAGGGCGCCACCGCGCATCCGACCAGGACCATCAGGATCCCTACGAGTCCGATCAGGCGTCGCATCCAGCAACCTCCGGGCTTGGGATGGTGGCCTCGCCCAAAGGGGCAAGAGGCCCATCCCGGCCGGAGGCATGAAATCCGCGGCCTCCCTGCCGGAACGGACAGGGAGGCCGCGGGAAAGCCCAGAAGGGACCCAAAGATGGGTCGGGCGGCGCTCCTACCCCTTCCGCGAGGCTCGGAGGAGGCCGAGGCGGGCGACCGGGCTTCCATGGTCCGCATCCGCGGCCATGGTTACCGTTGCGGGACAGCGCCGGACTCTCACCGGACTTCGCCTTTCAGCCCTGCCATCCGGGGCGTCGGGCACCTCGGCCGTATTCCGTGATCTAAAATCATGATAAAGTCGATCAGAGCCCTGTCAAGGTTGCCTGATGGGGAGTGGTGCCGAGCCAGGGATATCGAAAGGGGATCCTCCATGAAGAAAAGCAAACGCACTGCCCGCAAGGTTGCCGTCAGCGAAGCGTCTGAGGGATTCACGGAAGAAGAGCGAGCCGCGATGCGGGAGCGCGCCCAGGAGCAGAAGGCCGCCGCACGTCGCAGGTCCGGGGCGGATGAGGAGCGCGCGGTGCTGGAGAAGATCTCCGGGATGCCGGAGCCGGATCGCGCCATGGCGATGCGGCTCCATGCGATCATCCGGGCCAGCGCGCCAGCCCTCGCGCCGAGGCTCTGGTATGGGATGCCCGCCTACGCCCGGGAGGGCAAGGTCGTCTGCTTCTTCCAGCCCGCCCACAAGTTTGATACGAGGTATGCGACGCTTGGGTTCACGGACGCGGCGAACCTCGACGAGGGCGCCATGTGGCCGGTGGCCTTCGCGCTGAAGGAGCTGACGGCCGCCGAAGAGGAAGCGATCGCCGCGCTGGTGAAGAAAGCGGTGAGCTGAGGCCGCGACCTTGTCCCTCCGGGATCGCGTCGCCTATTCGTTCGGTCTGGGTGGGCGGGCGAGGCCGCGCATCGCGATGGGATCCTCGCCACGGCCTGTGGAATCACAGGACTTCCGGTGGGCGGTATTCGCCCCATACCTGACGCAGAACCCCGCAGATCTCCCCTAAGGTGACGTCGGCGGCGACGGCTTCCACCAGCAGCGGCATGAGGGGCTCCTCAGGCCGGCGGGCTGCCTCCTCGATCCGGCTCAGGAGGGCGGAGACCCGCTCTCCATCTCGCCGGGCCCGCAGCTCCCGCAGCCGCGCCTTCTGGGCCTCCTCGATGGCCGGGTCCACCTGAAGTCGCTCCAGCTCCACAGGCTCCTCTTCCACCTGGAAGGCGTTCACCCCCACGATGATCTGCTCGCCCGATTCAATGGCCTGCTGGGTTCGATAGGCCGATTCGGCGATGGCCCGCTGGATATAACCGCTTTCGATGGCCCGCAGCGCCCCGCCCATCGCCTCGATCCGGTCGATCTCCGCCAGGGCCCGCCGCTCGATCTCCGAGGTCAGATGCTCGATCACATAGCTGCCCGCCAGCGGATCGACGGTGTCCGCCACGCCGGATTCGTAAGCCAGGATCTGCTGGGTGCGCAGGGCCACCCGGGCCGATTTCTCCGTGGGGAGCCAGAGGGCTTCATCCATCGCGTTGGTGTGCAGGGACTGGCAGCCGCCCAGGACCGCCGCTAAGGCCTGGATGGTCACCCGGATGACGTTGTTCTCCGGCTGCTGGGCCGTGAGGGTGCTGCCGCCGGTCTGGACGTGGAAGCGGAGCATCATGGCCTCGGGCCGGGTGGCCCCCAGGCGGTCCCGGGCCAGGCGCGCCCACAGCCGACGGGCGGCGCGGAACTTGGCCACTTCCTCCAGGAAATGGTTGTGGGCGTTGAAGAAGAACGAAAGCTGCGGCCCGATGTCGTCCATGGAAAGGCCCGCCCGGGCGGCGGCCCGCACGTATTCCAGCGCATGGGCGAAGGTGAAGGCCACCTCCTGCACGGCCGTCGCCCCTGCCTCCCGGATGTGATAGCCGCTGATGCTGATGGAGTTCCAGTTCGGCACGTGGCGATGGCAGAAGGCCATGACGTCCACTGTGAGCCGCAGGGAGGGCTCCGGCGGGAAGATATACAGGCCACGGGCCACGTATTCCTTCAGGATGTCGTTCTGCACCGTCCCGCGCAGGCGCTTCCAGTCCACCCCCTGCTCCCGGGCCAGGGCCAGAACCATCGCCAGGAGGATGGCGGCCGGGGCGTTGATGGTCATCGAGAGGCTCACCCGCTCCAGCGGGATGCCGTCGAGAAGGCGCCGCATGTCGTCCAGGGAACAGATGCTCACCCCTACCTTCCCGACTTCCCCGTGCGCCAGGGGATGATCCGCGTCATATCCCAGCTGGGTCGGCAGATCGAAGGCCACCGAGAGGCCGGTCTGGCCCTGGGCCAGGAGGTAGCGATAGCGGCGGTTGGACTCCTCGGCGGTGGCGTAACCGGCGTATTGCCGCATGGTCCACAGGCGGCCCCGATACATCGTGCGGTAGATCCCCCGGGTGAAGGGGAACTCCCCCGGGAACCCCAGGTCCTCCATGTAATCCAGGGGAACGTCGGCAGGGGTGTAGAGGGGGTCCAGGGGAATACCGGAGGGGGTTTCGAATCGTGGGCGGCGTTGCGGGGCCTCGCGGAGGGTCTCCAGCCACCGCCGCCGGGCTTCCCGGATTTCGTCCTCTCGAACCCGGATCTCCGTCGCCATAGCGGCCTCCATATCACCGGGATTCCATGCCGGATAGGCCCTGAGCGCACGTTCGGAAGGCGGGGGCCGGGGGCCGCTGAGGGCGGCCCGCCCGGTCCTCGGAAGGGCGGTGCGGGAAGCCGAAAGCCCCCCGAACCGCCTCCCCCGAATCGAATAGACAACGGATTAACCCAGCACTACCAGGATCTGGTTCTGCTCCACGCTCTGGCCGGGCTTCACCCGGATGGTTTTCACGGTGCCGTCGCGGGGGGCGCGGATCTCGTTCTGCATCTTCATGGACTCGAGCAACACCAGCTTCTCCCCCTTCCGGACGGCCTGGCCTTCCTGCACGGGGACGGCCACGATGAGGCCGGGCATGGGGGCTTTGACGGCGACCTCGCCGGCGGGCCCGTGCCGATCGCCGGAGGCCTCCCGCAGCCGTCGCTCCCGCTCGTCCTCCACCTGCACGGTGAAGAGATACCCGCGGACGAAGACCCAATATTCTCCCTCGCGCTCCTCCACCAGAGCCTCATACGAGGCGTTGTCCAGAAGCAGAGAGTAAACGTGCTGCTGATCGATCAGGCGGAAATCCACCGCCCGCTCGACGCCCTCGCACAGGATGCGATCTTCGCGGTTCACCTCGATGGTGAACGTCTTATCGTTGATGGTCGCAATGTATTTCATGGCTCATCCGCTCCTCCGCAGCTGCTCCCAACGCCCGGCCCACTTCCAGCCGTTGATCTCCCGAGCCCTCCGCCGGGTGACATGGGTGGCCGCCTGGCCCCGGCGATGGGCGACCAGGGTGGCGATGATGGCCGCCGCCTCCTCCAGCTCCGGCGGCGCCTCCTCGTCCATGGCGAAGCGCTCCTCCACGAACTTGGTGTCGAAGTGGCCGGCCAGGAAGCGGGTGCTGTTCAGGATCGCCTGATGGAAGGGGATGATGGTTTTGATGCCGATGATGCGGAACTCCTCCAGCGCCCGCCGCATGCGCAGGATGGCCTCGCCCCGCGTCTCGCCCCAGGCGATCACCTTTGCGATCAGGGAATCGTAATACGGCGTGATCTCGCACCCTTCGTAAACCCCGCTGTCCACTCGAACCCCGGGTCCGGTGGGCTCGGCCAGGGTGACGATGCGGCCGGTGGAGGGCATAAAGTTGTTGAAGGGATCCTCGGCGGTGATGCGGCACTCGATGGCCCAGCCCGTTTGGCGGATATCCTCCTGGCGATAGCGCAGCTTCCGGCCCCGGGCGATGCGGATCTGCTCCTTCACGATGTCCACACCGGTCACCATCTCGGTCACCGGGTGCTCCACCTGGAGCCGGGTGTTCATCTCGATGAAATAGAAGTTGCGCTCCTTATCCACCAGGAACTCCACCGTCCCGGCGTTGACGTAGCCGATGGCCTGAGCCGCGCGCACCGCCGCGCGGCCCAGCGCCGCCAGGGTCCGCTCCCGCAGCCGCGGCGGCGGGGCCTCCTCGATCAGCTTCTGGTG
>NZ_JANWXB010000371.1 GCF_025055495.1 Thermoflexus sp.
CCAGCGCCTGGTTGATGGCGGTGAAATCCGCAAAATCGAACCCGCGCTCCAGGTTGTCCGGCGGGTAGTTGTCGATCAGATGGGGAAGACGGGCCAGGTGGAGAACGGCGTTCAAGCCGTTCTTCCCCATCACTTCCTCCAGCGCCTCCAGGAAAATCCGGGCGATCTTGTTTGGATAATAGAGGCCGCTCTTCTGCTGGCTCAAGGCACAGCCTCCTCATTGGAAGATGCGATGATATCTCTATCCCCGTCCTCCGCCGCGAGGCAGCGGGGAGAAGGGGAATCTCGCTGTTGATTCCTTCACGCCTAAAGAGGGGATCGAACAGATGAAAACTCGAACGTGCCAGCCTCTTCGTTCAGGCCTAAACAGCAGGGCAGCTCGCCGCGAAGAATCAGGCGGCCAGGATGCGGGCTAGATCCTCCGCAGCCCGCCGCATATCCAGGAACAGCAATCCCAGCTTGGCCTGAGGTCTAGCCAAAACGGTGAGCACCGCCTCCTCTCCGACCGCCATCAGCACCACGTATCCTCGCTCGCCCCGGATGTATACCTGATCCAGCGTCCCCCGCCTCAGCTCGCTGGCGATCCGCTCGCCCAGCGAAAGCATCGCAGCGGACATCGCGGACACCCGATCCTCCTCCACATCGGCAGGAAGAGCGGAGGCCATGATCAACCCATCCAGGCTGACCACCGCCGAGGCCTCGATATCCGGCGTGCTGGCCTGCAGCTCCTTTAAACGCTCGATCATGCGCTCGGTGCGTGTCCGGGCCATGGCGGACCCCCACTCGGTGACGGATGGCAAAATCGGTTACGCAACCTATCACAGATGGACTGATTTGTCAAACCGCATGAGATTGCAGTGTATGAGCAAGGCATACCTCTTGGACAACCCGGCCGCGCCCCAGGCCCCCGCGCCTTCTACGCTCAGGGGGCCAGCCCCTCCCCTCTTCCCCCCTCTAATGACGTATATATAGGCGAGGCCGCCAAAGGCGGCCTCGCCGGCCTATACCACCAACGAACCGGGAGGGCGATCAGCCCCAAGCCGGCGCCACCCAACGAATCGCCCTTCGGTGGGGCCGGGTCGGGCGCTGAAGGCGCCCGGCACCGCACCAACCCATCCAGAGGTGGGCGATTCGGAGGGGCTCTAAGAACCTCGAAAGACTGCGAGAGCGAGGGTCAGAATCCCCACGCCCACGCAATACACCGCGAACGGCCGAAGGGAACGCCACCGAACCATCCGCATCAGGCCCCAGATGGCGAGATAGCCCGAGAGCACCGCGCTGAGGAAGCCGATGAGGATGGGGGCGAGGGCATCGGGGGGGAACCCCATGACATACAGATCCCGCAGGGCCACCAGGCCTGCTCCCAGAAGGGCCGGTATGCCCAGCAGAAAGCTGAACCGCGCGGCCTCCGGGCGGAGAAAGCCACGCCCCAGGCCAGCGGCGATGGTGGACCCTGAGCGGGAGATCCCCGGCAGTAAGCTCAAGGCCTGGGCGAGACCGATCACCAGCGCGTCCCATGCCCCCATCCGCCCCAGATCCCGTTCCCCCCGCCCGAAATGCTCCCCCAGCCACAACAGACCGGCTGTGCCGAAGAGCAACCCCCCCGTCAGAACAGGCTGGAGGAAAACCGCCTCGATCGGCTCCTTGAGGAACACCCCCAGGACCGCCGCCGGAAGCGTGGCCAGGATGATCCATCCGCCCAGCCGGCCATCAGGCGTTGCGAATGGGGAGCCTCTCCGAATGCCGGCCCACCAGCCGGTCAGGATCGCCCATAGATCACGGCGGAAATAGATCAGCACCGGGACCAGCGTGCCCCACTGCACCAGCACGTCGAACGGGAAGATGATGCGCTCGTCGTTCCGCCACCCGAGCAGCCACGGCACCAGCACCAGATGGGCGGAGCTACTGATCGGCAGATACTCACTCAGCCCCTGCACAATCCCCAGCACCAGCGCTTGCAACCAGGTCATTGAAGGCCTCTCCGTGTCCGGAATGAGATAAGGGCGCTCTGGGCGGATGCCGCATGGGCATCCGCCCAACCCACCCCCTGCGATCTATCCCTCGCGCGTTGACCCGTTATGGAGGGCGGGCAGCTCGCGCCGGTCCTCCCCGGCATTGCAGCACCCGCTCATAAACTTCCACGGTTTGCTGAGCGGTCACCTCCCATCGGAATTGGGCTGCCCGTCGAAGCCCTGCCTCCCGAAGATGCGCCCGCAAAGACTCATCGGAGAGCGCGACCGCCAGCGCGGCCGCCCAATCCCCCGGGCGATCGGGAGCCACACGGAGGCCCGCTTCTCCTACCACCTCCGGGAGCGAGGAAGCGTCCGACACAATCACTGGCGTCCCGCAGGCCATCGCCTCCAGGGGCGGAAGCCCGAAGCCTTCATACAGAGAGGGGAAGGCGAAAACCGAAGCCGCGGAATACAGCGCCGGGAGCTCTTCGTCCGGAACGTAGCCCAGGAACCGAACCCGCTCCTCCAGCCCCAGCTCCCGCAGAGCCCGGAAGGTTCCCCGCGTTAACCATCCCGGCTTCCCGGCCACCACCAAGCCCAGGTCCGGCCAGCGCCCCAGGAGGTGCCGATAAGCTGCGAACAGCGTCGGGAGGTTCTTTCGCGGCTCGATCGTTCCGACATAGAGGATGAAGCGATCCGGTAGAGCATATCGAGCGCGGAGGGCGGCGATGGCCTCGGGTTGCGCCGGGCGAAAGCGGGCGTCGACCCCTTCGTAGATCACGTGGATCCGTTCCTCGAGAACGCGATACCAGCGGAGGGCATCCCGGCGCGTGCATTCGGAGACGGCGATCACCGCATCGGCCCGCCGGAGGAACCGGGGCATCATCAGCGAGAGGAACCAGCGGTTCATGGGCATATGGGTTTCGGGATACAGCCGGAAGATCAGATCGTGCAGGGTGAACACAGCGGGGAGGGCGCGAAACGGGGGGAGCAGATGCTCCGTCGCATGGAACAGGCGCCCCGGGCCGATGAGGGCATCCATCGGGCGGCGGAAGAGGTGGGCCAGCATGACCTGCAGCCGCCAGGGCTTCGCCGGCAACGGATAGGGCCGGGCCGGGAGGGCATCCAGCGGCGGAAAGACATCCGCACGGCCCGCATCGTGATAGAAGATCGCCAGGCGGCCGGGCAACAGGGGGATCAGCGCCTTCACCAGCTCCGCCGCGTAACGACCCAACCCGGCCCGATGGTGGACCGCGGCGGAGACGTCCACGACGATGGAGGTCATCCCTCCGCCTCCCGGAGCATCGAGCGGATGCGGTCCGCGATCATGTCGAGGGCCACCGTATTGAAGCCCCCCTCCGGGATGATGATATCCGCATAGCGCTTGCTGGGCTCCACGAACTCCAGGTGCATCGGGCGGACCGTGGAGAGATACTGCTGGATCACCGATTCCAGAGTCCGCCCCCGCTCGGCGATGTCCCGTTGAAGCCGTCGGATAAACCGGATGTCCGGATCCGCATCGACATAGATCTTGATATCGAGCAGGTCTCGCAAGGCCTTCTCCGCAAACACCAGGATGCCTTCCACCAGGATCACCGGGCGGGGCTCCACCCGTCGGGTGCGCGACGTTCGGGTGTAGGTTGTGAAATCGTAGATGGGAACCTCCACCGGGCGCCCGGCCAGCAATTCCTTTAAATGCTGGATCAGGAGGTCCGTGTCCAGGCTATCCGGATGGTCGTAGTTGATCTGGACCCGTTCCTCCATCGGGAGGTGGCTTTGATCCTTATAGTAGCTGTCCTGCTGGATGAGCGCGATCCGCTCCGGGCCGATGCGCCGCACGATCGCCTCGGCCACCGTGGTCTTACCGGATCCCGTCCCTCCGGCGATGCCGATCACGATCGGTCGTTTGGGCATCTAAACCCCCGCGCAGGCCGATTCGTAGGGGCAGGCCCCCGTGCCTGCCTCTGTGGGTAGACCCTCGTCCTCGCCCACCCATTGGCCCGGGGAAGCAGCCCATGCCGCAGAACAAGTATACCGCGAGAAAGATGGGATGGGTCCTATCCAAGAGTGAGATAGGCCGCCCTCGATGGCCTGTCAGCCCAGGCCATCAGATGCCCTCGACAGACAGGGGGCTTTCCCCAACCCACCCATCGCCATCACCCGCATATTTGGTTAATGATTCATAACTTATAACCCTAAAAGTTAATATTTTTAAACCTCAAAAAGTATATTACTAAAGTCCTATGACCGTATTAATAAGATGGGGTTACGATTAAACCGAGCAAGATTTGACTTATACGGAGGAGGTGGGGCATGAGCCAATCGTTAGAGGCATGGCTGGGCTTGGAGGAGAAAGGGCAGGCGCTGGTGGAGTATGCTCTGATCCTAGTGCTCATCGCCATCCTGGTCATCGCTGTCCTCACCCTCCTGGGCACCCAGGTGAGCCAAGTGTTCTCCACGATTACGAGCACCATCAGGGGATCATAACGCTTTTCGGTGGCATCGAGGATCCCCTCCCTCTGTGTTCTTTTCCTCAAGTCCTCAAGGCCCGAAGGGCCTCGAGGAAGCGAGGGGCACAGCGCCCCGGCACTCCTCTGCTCTCGTTTTGACTCCGGGCGGGCGAGGCCGCCTTCGGCACCCCCCCGCCCAAAACTTCCTTCACGGAAGCAAAGATGCGATCTGTCACAAGGAAATCCTGCCCGCTCTTCTACTCCGACAACCCGGGTTCCCCTGAGAGCTCCATCCGAAGGGATTTCTCGGGAAGGAGATGGGCCGCCGCAGACGGCTTACTTAATTTCTCTTTTCCTTTCCGCTTTCTCCTTTCCGCCACTCCCCATCGCTTAAGGAGCCGCGAGAGATGCTGAAGATGGGAGGGACCCTCCTCCCCTTGCACGTTCGAAGGGAGCAAGGCAACAGCGCCTCCTCGATGGAGGAGAGAGCGAGGCCGGGCGGCTTCGCCTCTCAAGTCCCTGAGAGAAGCAAACCGTATACCTCTTGACCAGCAAACTTCCGGCTCGCAGCCAACTGAACCCAACCTTCCCCCTATGACCAAAGTCCTATTCTTTGTGAGCTACACTGTGGTATCCTCAGGTCAGAGGAAACTAACCCTGGAGGTGCACAATGGTTCGGCTGCTGGAAGTGTGGTTGTGGTTGCGGGAGAAGGGACAGGGGCTGGTGGAGTATGCCCTGATCCTGGTGCTCATCGCCGTCGTGGTCATCGTCATCCTCTCCTTGCTGGGCACCCAGGTGAGCCAGGTGTTCTCCCGGATTACCAGCGCCCTCGGCGGTTCGTAACCCTTCTCACCCTCCTTCCCTTCTTCTTGAAGGCCGGGGTCCTGCACGGCGCTCCATAGAGGCAGGACCCCGGCCTCTTTTCAGGGAACGATGCAGCGCTTCACGGGGATATGATGATACGCATTGTCAGCGCTTATCGCTTCCTCGAAAACGCTCAGAACCCGGACGGCGGGTGGGGGTATCGCCCCGGCGGCCGCTCGACGGTGGAGCCCACCGGGGCGGCCCTCCTCGCCCTGGCCGATCTCCCCGAAAGCCCTGCCCTGGCCCCCGCCCGCCTCTGGCTGGAGCGCGCGCAACACCCGGACGGAGGCTGGGGGATCCATCTCGAGGACCCCGAGAGCCACTGGTGCACTGCCTGGGGCGTCCTCGCCCTTCTCCGCCTGGATCCAGTTGCTCCTCCCGCGCTCCGGGGCGTTCGATGGCTCCTGCAGGCGTCGGCGATCCGGATCCAGGCGGATGAGCTGACCGCGGAAGTGCGACGTATCTTCGGGATCGATCCCACCCTTCGCGGCTGGCCCTGGCGGCCGGGCGAGGCCTCCTGGGTGGAGCCGACGGCGCTGGCGCTGCTGGCCCTGCACGTGGCGTCCGCCGCCGCGGATCACCGGGATCGGATCGAGGAGGCCATCCGCTACCTCGTCGACCGACGTTGCCAGGGGGGCGGCTGGAATTTCGGCAACCCCTTCATGTTAGGGGCCTACCTTCCGCCTCGCCCTCATCCCACGGCGTGGGCCCTCCTCGCTCTACAGGCCCTGGCCCCCGATGCGATCCGCCCGGAGGACATTGAGGCGTTGCGATCGGAGATGCATCGGGACGGGGGGGCCCTGGCCCTGGCGCTGGGAATAATGGCGCTCCAAGCATTCGGGGTGGAAGATCCCATCGCCCGCGAACGCCTGGAAATGCTGCAACAACCGGACGGGAGCTGGGAAGGGAACCCATATGTCACCGCCCTGGCGCTGCGGGCGCTGAACGGAGGATGGCCATGGCGGCGCCGCGGCTGACCCGACGGGCCTTCCTCCGGCTGATGCTCCTGGCCGGCATCGGCGGCGGCCTGGCCATCGCCGAGCGGCAGACCCGGCCGGTGGGCCTGCGGACCTTCCTGCAATGGACGCTGCGGGGATGGCGGCGGCGGGTTGAGCCGCCGGCGGTGGTCGCCCTGGGCGCTTCGCTGTCTTACGATGAAAACCTGCTGCGGGATGCCCTGGCGGAGCTCTGGGCTCAGGCCGACATGCCCGACGTCTCCGGCAGGCGGGTCCTGGTCAAGCCCAACCTGATCGAGTGGATCGAGGGCCGCCCGCTGGTCACCGCGCCGGAGGTGGTGGGCGCGGTCGTGGATCTCCTGCGAAGCCGGGGCGCCGAGGTGGTGATCGGCGAAGGGCCCGGATTCCGGCGCGACGCCGGGCCGGTGGTGGCGCAGAGCGGCCTGGGCGCCGTGCTGGCCCGACGGAACGTTCCCTTTGTCGATCTGAATTACGATGATCCCCGCCCGGTTCCTCCCCGGGATGGCTGGTTTCCGGGGCGATCGCGCCTGTGGCTGCCCCGCCACGTAGTCGAAGCGGATCTGATCGTCTCGGTGGCCAAGTTGAAAACCCATCACTGGGCGGGCGTCACGCTGAGCCTCAAGAATCTCTTCGGGGTCGTGCCAGGGATCTGCTACGGCTGGCCGAAGAACATGCTCCACGTCAACGGCATTACCCCCAGCATCCTGGGCCTGAAGCAGACCCTGCCGCCGGTGGTCAGCGTGATCGATGGGATCATCGGAATGGAGGGCGATGGCCCCCTGTTCGGGACGCCGGTTCCCCATGGGGTGCTCCTGGTGGGGAGGGATCCGCTGGCCGTGGATATCACGGGCGCCCGGCTGATGGGGTTTGAGCCGGAGGAGATCGAGCATCTGTCCCTGGGGATGTGGGCCGGCATCGGCCAGGGGATTCGCATCGAAACGCGAGGGGCCTCGATGGAGGCGCTTCGCCGCCGCTACCAGCCTCCGCCCAAATGATCGTGGGGGAAAGCCCGGTGATCGCCTTCTGGCTGCTGGTGCTGATATCGACCCGGATCCTGGGCGCCATGCTATCCGGGATCCGGCCGCTCACGGACCTGGAGCGTTCCGTGCCCCTGTGGCCACCCGCTTTTCCCCTGACGCGCTGGCTGGAGCGGGCGCTGATCGCCCCCTGGGACCGCTGGGATGTGGAATGGTATGCCCGGATCGTCACGCAGGGGTATCAGGCGGGAGACGGCACCACCCAGTTTTACCCCCTCTATCCGCTGACGGCCGCGCTCCTGACCCGCCTGGGCCTCCCGCCGATCGTCGCCCTGACCCTGGTGAGCCTGGCCGCGGGGCTGGGCGCGATGCTCCTCTTCGAACGTCTAGCCCGGCGGGATATGGACCTGACCAGGGCCCGGCAGGCGACGCTGGCCTTTATGCTGTTTCCGGCGGGGATCGCGCTTTTTGTGCCCTACTCCGAGCCCCTGTTCCTGCTGGGTGCCATCGGCAGCGCGTGGGCCGCCCGAGCTGGACGCTGGGGAGGGGCCGGGCTGCTGGCAGCCGTTGCCACCCTCACCCGCCCCCAGGGACTCTTCCTGTTGTTGTTGCTATTTCCGCGGGCGTGGGCCCGGGGGCGCCGCGCGGCCCTCACCCTGGCGAGCATCCCGAGCGCCCTGCTCCTCTGGCACGGCTACCGGACCCTCTGGATCGAAGGCGGGCTGACCGATATCGGGATCCGCTCCTGGATCTATACGCTGCTGCTCTCCCCTCATGCCCATCGGGTGGTCCCGATCCAGGAGTTCACATGGCCCTGGGAGGCCATGCGCCGGGCCCTGATCCGCTTCATCCACACGCCCGATCTGGACCTGGCGGTCAACCTGATCGTTGCCCTCCTTTTCCTAATGCTGACCGGCTTAGCCTGGGGCCGGATGGACGGTGGGGAACGCCTGTATACGGCGGCGGTGGTCCTGTCGGCCCTGAGCTACCATACCGGGCCGGTTCACCCCTACATGGGCCTTCCCCGGCACCTGTGGGTCGCCTTTCCGGTGTTCCTGGGCCTGGGCCGGCGCGGCGGGCGAACCCTGCAGGTGCTCCCGGCCCTGGAGATGCCGGGCCTCCTGTTCCTGGCGGGTCTGTTCGTGCTGCACGCATGGGTGCCCTGAAGCGTTTCGGGAAGCCGATCGCCTGGGGCCTCAACCTCGGCCTCATCGCCAGCTACGCGGGGCTGGTAGGCATCGCCCTGGCGGGCCGGATGACCTGGATGGCGGACTTCACCTCGCAATACACCGGCGCCTTTCTGATCCGAGAGGGAATGGGCGGGCGCCTGTATGATCTGGCGCTGCAGCAAACAGTCCAGCAACGCCTGCTCGGCGGGCGCCATCTGGGAGACGGCCTGCTCCCTTACAATCATCCGCCCCACACGGCGCTGCTGATGACGCCGCTGGCTTTCCTGCCCCTGGAATGGGCTTACGGGGTCTGGATGGGGATCAACCTGATCGTGTGGGGCCTGTTCCTGCGGGACGTCTGGACCTGGGCGCGCTCGTGGGCGCCGGGCGAACGGGCGCTGATGGTGATCGCGCTGACCGCGCTGCCCTTCTGGTTCCGGGCGCTGCTGTTAGGGGCTTTCTCGATCTGGGAAACTTTCGTCTTGTGGCGGTTCTATTGGGCGTTGCGCCGGGGGCGCGAGACAGCGGCGGGCCTCTATCTGGCCCTGGGCAGCGTGCACCCCGCCGTCACCCTGTTCCCCTTGCTGGCGATCGTCGGCAGCCGCCGCGGGCGGGCGGTGGGCGGATGGTCGCTCGGCGTCGGCGCAGCGTTCCTGGCCAGCGCGCTGCTGATGGGCCCGGCCGTCTGGATCGATTTCCTGAGGATGATGCAGTTCACCGCCACCATACAGGATCACCCGGGGATCGACCCTCGAAGCATGTATAACCTGAAGGGCGTGCTCACTGTGGCTTTAGGGACAGAAGCCTGGGGATGGATCCAGGGGATCACATGGGGCGCCCTTTGGATCGGCGCCCTGGGGGTTCTGACGGGATGGGCAGCGACCGGGCTTCCCCGCGGCCCCCGGATGGACCTCCAGCTGGGCCTGACGGTGACGGCCGGGCTGTTCCTGAGCCCGCATCTCAACCCCCAGGACGCCTTGCTGATCGCACTGCCGGCGCTGTGGCTGGCGAACGCCCGGCGCTCCATCGGGCAACCTGACCGGGCCTTCGAGGCGGTCGCCGCCGGGAGCCCGGCGGCGTTGTTCATCAGCGATCTGCCGGGGATGCCCCTGCTGGGGATGCGGCTGCCGGTGGTGGGCATGCTGGTGCTGGCGGGGTGGATCGGCTGGGCGCTGCGCCGAAGGCCTGGAGAAAGCGATCCGGCCGTTGAGGCCTGACATCCCTTAGCCGGCGGCACCGGTAGGTAGGAAAGGATAGGAGGGATCGATGGCGATCGATCCTTTCACAAAGGCTTCCTCTATCCATTTCATCGCCTGCGCTGTCGCCCCTGGAGGATCGGACGGGCGATGCGCCGCAGATATCGTTTGTCATCCCGTGTCTGAACGAAGAAAGCAGCATCGGGACGGTGGTGGAGAAGGCGTGGCGGGCGCTGGGGGCGCTGGGGATGCCGGGCGAGGTGATCGTGGCGGACAACGGATCCACGGACCGCTCGGTCGAGATCGCCCGGGCCAACGGCGCCCGGATCGTCCTGGTGCCGGAGCGCGGCTGCGGGAATGCGCTGCGGGCGGGCATCGCGGCTGCCCGGGGCCATCACATTGTGATCGGGGACGCGGATGACAGTTACGATTTCCTAGAGGCCCCCCGCTTGCTGGAGAAGCTGGAAGCAGGGTATGATCTGGTGATCGGCTCCCGCTTTCGGGGTGTGATCCTCCCCGGGGCCATGCGCTGGACAAGCCGGATCGGCAACCCGCTGATCACTGCCCTCCTTAACTGGCTGTTCGGGCTACGGCTGACGGACTCCCAAAGCGGCATGCGGGCGTTGACGCGGGAGGCATGGGAGCGACTGCGGCTGCATTCCACAGGGATGGAGTTCGCCTCGGAGATGCTGATCCAGGCCCGGAAGGCGGGCCTGCGGATGACGGAGGTGCCGATCACGTTCCACCCCGACCGACGGGGACGGCCGCCGCATCTCCATCCGATCCGGGACGGATGGCGTCACCTGAAGCTCATCCTGACCTACAGCCCGACGGTCCTGTTCCTCATCCCGGGAGGAGCCCTGTTGATCGCCGGGATAGCGCTGATGGGGCTCCAGCTGCTGGCGCCGGTGGATCAGCCCCTGTGGCTGGGGCCAGTGCGCATGGATTTCCACTGGGCGATCTTAGGCAGCCTGATGGCCCTGAGCGGCTACACCCTCATCCAGGCCCACTTCCTGGCTAAGATCTACTCGGTCACCCACCGGTTTCAGGAGCAGGACCGGATCCTCGAGGTGGGGTTCCGTCTCCTGAACGCGGAGCGGGTTCTGCTTCTCAGCCTGACAGCGCTCCTGCTTGGGTTGGGGATGGACGCCTATGTGCTTTACGACTGGCTTCGGAACGGCTACGGCCCGCTGGTCTCCAGGCACACCCGCCTGGTGATCTTCGGCTCCACCCTGGCTGCCCTGGGGATCCAGGCCCTCTTTCACACATTCCTGTTCAGCATCCTGGGCGATGCCTAC
>NZ_JANWXB010000385.1 GCF_025055495.1 Thermoflexus sp.
GGGAGGGGGGAGAAAACATCTTTCGGAGACCGGGGGCTGGGCTGGAGGCCAGAGGCTCTTAGCCCAGCCCCCAAAAATCTCCAAATCAAAGATAGATAAAGTGTTGAGGGACAACCTAAAGCCCACAGGGAGGAAGGAAAATCCAATGATCTACGATCTTCTCATTCGACGGGTCACTGTGGTAGATCCAGGCCCGGAAGGGGTGATGGTGCGGGCCGACCAGGATATCCTGATCCAGGGCTCCCGGATCGTGGCGGTCCAGCGCGCCGGTCAGATCGATCCAGCTTCCGCCGCTCGCGTCATTCCGGGAGATGGCATGGTCGCCATGCCTGGCCTCATCAACACGCACGCCCACGCCGCGATGGTCCTCTTCCGCGGCTCCGCCGAGGATGTGCCCATCGAGGAATGGTTCAACGATTACATCTGGGCTATGGAGACCAACCTGAACCCTGAGGATATCTACTGGGGGACCCTGCTGGCCGCAGCGGAGATGATCGAGGGCGGGATCACAACGGTGGCGGACCATTATTTCGAGATGGATCGGGTGGCCGAGGCCTTCGTCACCGCCGGGCTGCGTGCGCACCTCGCCTGGGCGATGTTCGGACAGAACCCTCATGAGGAGCTGGATCGAACGGCATCCTTCGCCGCCCGCTGGCACGGTGCCGCGGAGGATCGCATCCGGGTCTGGATGGGTCCGCACGCCCCTTACACCTGCCCCTATGAATTCCTCCAGGAGGTCGCCCGCGAGGCACAACGGCTGGGGTTGGGCGTTCATATCCACGTGTCCGAGACCGCTGAACAGGTGCAGTCCAGCCTCCAGCGCTACGGCGTCACACCCATTCGGCTTCTGGAGCGCGCGGGGTTAATGGAGAGCCGGCTCCTCTGTGCGCACGCCGCCCATGCTACTCCCGAAGACATCGCGCTCATGGCGACGCATCGGGTGGGCGTGGCCCACTGCCCCAAGACCTTCCTGAAGCTGGCGGTAGGGATCGCGCCGGTGGTCGCGATGCGGCAGGCCGGGATCCCTGTGGGCCTGGGGACCGATGGGGCGGCCAGCAATAACACCCTGGACCTTTGGGAACAGATGCGCCTAACGGCGCTGCTTCAAAAGCATGAGCGCCGGGACGCCCGGGCATTGCCGCTGCATGAAGCGTTAACCATGGCCACCTGGGACGGAGCGCGAGCGCTGGGAGTAGAGGAACACCTGGGCCGTCTGGCGCCGGGCTACCTCGCGGACCTGATTCTGGTGCGACTGGATGGCGCCCACGTCCAGCCTGTGCATCGGGTGGAAGCCGCCCTCGTATATGCCGCCCGGGCCAGCGATGTGGACACCGTGATCGTGAACGGAAAGGTGTTGATGGAAAGGCGCCAGCTGCTGACGCTGGACAAAGAAGAGATCCTGCGCCAAGTCCAGGCCCGCGCGGATCGCCTGGTTCATCGAGCCCACGGACGGCGTTTGCAAACATATCGTTAACGA
>NZ_JANWXB010000417.1 GCF_025055495.1 Thermoflexus sp.
GGAGCTTGCGGGTGCGGGTGAGCTCTTGGTCGTCAGCGTCGAATTCCTTAAACAGATTCACAAAGCGGACGATGTGGGCGGGCTCTGGCAGGCTGGTGTTGACGCGACGGATCTGGGCGGCCACCAGTTCATAGACCTCGGGCTTCTGGGAGAGCTCCTGATAGCTGGTGTAGGGGATGCGCCGGGCCTCGGCCCATCGGCCCACCACGTGGTAGTCGATGCAGATCACTGCTGTGACGTAGGGCAGCCTGTGGCCAATGACCCAGGCGTCCTTGATGTAAGGGCTGAACTTCAGACGGGTCTCGAGATACTGCGGTGAGAAGGGACGCCCGTCCCGCAGCGTCATTACGTCCTTCGATCGGTCGAACACCACCAGGTGGCCGTCCTCATCGATGAACCCCCGGTCCCCGGAATGCAGCCATCCATCCCGCAGCGTCTCGGCGGTCGCCTCGGGGTTCTTGTAATAGCCCTGAAAGACAGAGGGGCTGCGCGAGAGGATCTCACCCTCCGGGGAGATCCGAACTTCGGTCTCCGGGATCGGCTTGCCGACCGTGTCAAACTTGATGTCGTCGTCCCGGTGGAGCACGGAGATGCCAGCGATCTCCGTCTGGCCGTAGATCTGCTTGAGGTTCACGCCTAAGGCGTGATAGAAGCGGAAGTGATCCGGCCCCATCGCGGCCCCGCCGGTATAGGCATAGCGCACTCGGGCTAGCCCCAAGCGATCCCGGACCGGGCGGAAAACCAGCCAGTAGGCCAGCCTCCCCAGGAGCTGCTCCAGCGGGTTAGGCTTCTGCTTGGCGAATTTCCGATCGGCCAGGCGGTATCCGATCGCCATCCCCCACTCAAAGACTTTTCGCTTCAGCCATGTCGAATCCGCGTGCAGCACCTGGATCGTGCGGACCATCTGCTCCCACACGCGGGGCGGGGAGAAGATAATGTGCGGCGCGATCTCCCGAAGGTCATGCCAGGCGGTCTCTGGCTCCTCCGGGAAATTCAGGGTGAAACCGGCCAGGATCCCGCTGGAGATCGACATCATCTGCTCGCCGATCCAGGCGAAGGGGAGGAAGGAGACGTATTCGTCGTCCTCATAGTAGGGATCCACCCGCATCAGGTTCTGGCCCATCTTCAGGAGGTTGTAATGGGAAAGCAGAGCCCCTTTCGGTTTCCCGGTGGTCCCTGAGGTGTAGAAGAGCAGGGCGATGTCGTCCCCGTGGCCGGCGGCGACCAGTTCGTCGAAGAGGGAGGGATGGGATTCCCCGATCTGGCGGCCCAGGCGCATCACCTCCTCCATGGGCATCAGCATAGGGTCCCGATAATTTCGCATCCCCTTGGGATCGTCCCAGAAGATCTGCCGAATCTTCGGACAGCGATCCCGGACCGCCAGGATTTTATCGACCTCCTCCTGGGTTTCGCAGACTACAAAGCGGGCGTCGCTGTGGTCGAGGATGTAGGCGATTTCCTCAGGGAGGCTGTCCTGATAGATCCAGACGGCGACGCCGCCCGCGCTCAAGGCGGCCATTTCCGCCCAGAGGCCCTCCGGTCGATTATCGCCGATGAGGGCCACCTTATCGCCCCGGCGAAGGCCTAGGTGATAGAATCCCAGGGTGAGCGCCCTCACCCGCTCCAGGTAATCCGCCCAGGTGTAGGAGCGCCAGATCCCGAACTCCTTCTCCCGCATGGCGACCTTGCGGTCGCCATATTCCAGGGCCGTGCGGACCAGCTGCTTGGGGATGGTCAGGTCCTTTGTGATCTCGATCTCCAGCGCCCGGCACCTCTTAGCGGCGCGTCGCATAGGCGGCCTCCTCTTCCCCGAGGTAAGCCTGGATCACCACGGGATCCCGCTGGATCTCCTCCGGGGGGCCCTCGGCGATCTTGCTGCCGAAGTTCAGCACGGCGACGCGATGGGAGAGGTCCATCACCACGCCCATGTCGTGTTCGACCAGCACGCAGGTCACGCCCCAGCGTGGATTCTCATTAATCTCCAGGATGAAGCGGGCCATGTCTTCCACTTCCTCGAGGTTCAATCCGGCCATTGGTTCGTCCAGGAGTAGCAGATGGGGCTCGAGGGCGAGGGCGCGGGCGAGGTCCACCCGCTTTTGAAGGCCGTAGGGGAGCATCCCCACAATCCGATGCCGCAGATGACTGATCTCCAGAAAGTCCAGGATCTCCTCCTCGATGAAGGCCCGATGGGCCAGCTCCTCCCGTTCCGCCCGCCCCCAATAGATGAGGCCATCCAGAAGGTTGCTCTTCATGTGAATATGGCGGCCCAGACGGACGTTATCCAGGACGCTCATGTTCTTGAAGAGCTCAGTCTTCTGGAAGGTGCGGGCGATGCCGAGGCGGGCACGCTGGTGAGCGGGAAGTCTTGTGATCTCACGACCTTCAAAGAGAATGCGACCGCGCTGAGGGTGATAGAGGCCATTGATGCAGTTCAAGAGGCTGGTCTTACCGGCACCGTTAGGACCAATGATGGAGAAGAGCTCACCGCGACGCACGGCAAGGGAGACCCGATTCAGGGCCACCACTCCGCCAAAAGCCAAAAAGATATCCTCAACCTGCAGGATGATCTGCGGGGGATTCATGGAAATCGCTCCCCTGGCCAGGGAGGGGATTCCCTGGGCGATGGGAGAGCCCTGGCCCCAATTTAGCTCTATTTTAGTAAGCAAGCGTTCGCTTGTCAAATCAAGTCAAGTCGAAAAGTGGAGAGGGATATAGAAAACTTTTGGAGGGAGAGGTCATCAAATTCTTCACCTCGCCCCAGGTTACTGATCTTCCCTGAGTGGAAATTTAAAAGCCCTGGGAACTCTGGGGAGGATTTGCCTTTCAAGCAAGGTTCGATTATGATAGGAACAACGGCGCTGCCGGTTTTGCGGCAGGGGCTTTTCGAAAGAGGGCGCTCTCCGTAAGCCGGGAGAGCGCCCTTTTAACTTTCATGGAGGTTGGATCCATGCTACAGGAACGTCTGACCGTTCAGGACAATATGGTGGTGACCCTGGCCTATACGCTTCGCCTGAAGGATGGCCGGGTCGTAGAGTCCTCCGAAGAGAGCGAGCCGATCACCTTCATTCAGGGCGCCGGGGAGATCCTCCCCGCTCTGGAGGAAGCCCTCTATGGGATGGCGGTGGGGGAGGAGAAGGAGATCTGGCTGGCCCCCGAGGATGCCTATGGGCCCCGGCGGGCGGATGCCTACCAGGTCGTCCCCCGCAGCGAGTTTCCGGAGGATTTCCCTCTGGCCCCGGGCATCGGCCTGTATGTCTATACGGAGACTGGCGAAGCCTTCCCGGCTTATATCGCGGAGGTCAGCCCGGATACGGTGACCCTGGACTTCAATCATCCGCTGGCAGGAGAGGATCTTCATTTCACCGTGAAGATCCTGGCTCTGCGCCCCGCTACCTCTGAGGAGCTGGAGCACGGCCACCCCCACGAGTGAGACGTGGGCTCCCCCTCTGGATTTGGGGGCCTGACCGGGTGCCTTCCCGACGCCCGGCCAGGCCCCCAAACTTCCTCGGAACGTAGTGCTTCGACTATTTTTCATTTTTTCATTTGGGGGTTTCTGGGGGCGGTGCGGAGGGCCCAAGGCCCCCCGCACCGCCCCCGAAAGATGGTTCCTCTCCCCCCACGGCCCAGAGGGCCATGGGGAGGGGCCATGGCCTTCGGACGGGCTTCGGTTCCTCAAATCCCCAGTTGATAACTGGACAAGGCAGTAGGTTATCCTCTCATAGGAGTCGCGCCGTTTGCTTCCTCGGGAGGTCTTGGATCCCTCCTTCCAACCGCCCTTTGGACCGTTTGGCTCCCGACGGCGTGACTCCTAATATTAAAATCCTCCATAGCGGCCCTCGGGGCTGCGGGGAGGGGCTTAATGAGCAGGGGGAAGGGCCTATCCGCCTCCTCCTCGACGATCCGTGGACATGAGCTATCCCGTTGTGATGGCCTGGGACCTTGGCATGGCTTTCTCGCTGAGTGAATCCCAGATCCGTCGCTATGCTCGACATATTGTGTTGCCCGGAGTGGGCGGGCGGGGGCAGCGCCGGCTCCTCCAGAGCCGGGTTCTGATCATCGGCGCGGGCGGCCTGGGTTGCCCGATCGCCCTCTACCTGGCTGCCGCGGGGGTGGGCACCATCGGGATCATGGATGATGATGTGGTGGATCTCAGCAACCTCCAGCGGCAGATCCTTTTTCGAACCGAAGACGTGGGGCGCCCCAAGGCGGAGGTCGCCCGGGAGCGGCTTCAGGCCCTCAACCCGGATGTCACCGTGATCCCTTACGCGGAGCGGTTCACGGCGGCCAACGCGCGCCGGCTGGTGGCGGAGTATGATCTGGTGCTGGACGGAAGCGATAACTTCCCTACTAAATACCTGGCCAGCGATGTCTGCGTCTGGGAGGGCAAGCCGCTGATCTGGGGGGCGGTTTTCCAGTATGAGGGTCAGATCGGTATGGTGCCTCCAGGGGGGAGGCCGTGCTACCGGTGCCTCCTGCCCAATCCACCCCCTCCCGATCGAGTTCCGGATTGTCAACAGGCCGGCGTCTTCGGGGCGCTCCCTGGCATGATCGGCGCGATGCAGGCGTTCGAAGCGCTGAAGTGGCTGCTGGGCCTGGGCACATCCCTGGCCGGCCACCTCCTGGCCTTCGATGGGCTTCAGGGGGAGTGGTTAGCGGTTCAAGTGGAGCGCCGTTCGGATTGCCCGGTGTGCGGCGATCATCCGACGATCTTCGAGCCGATCGATTACGAAGTGTTCTGTGGGCTTTCTCGCTGATTTCCCAACCAGGCGGTGATGGGGCGTGGAGGGCCGCCAGAAGCGGCCTCCCATACGCCCTCCGAGATCTCCCGTGGTTTTTTTGGCTGGGGGACCGCCGGAGGCGGCGCCCCCGCCCAAAAACGATTTTCTCTCCCTCCCTTAGAGCCCCTGGGGCCTTGCTGAAAATTTCCTGAGCCCCTTAATGAACAGGGCAGGAGCAAGATCCCGATGGAGCGAAGTGTCGCACTGCTTCTGGGCGCTTATCTGCTGGGGTCGTTCCCTACCGGGTGGGTTGTCGTTCGGCTGCTCACGGGCCAGGATGTGCGTCGGGTGGGCAGTGGGCGGACGGGAGGGACCAATGCGATGCGGGCGGGGGGGCTTCCGGCCGGCCTGCTGACCGGCCTGGGAGACCTGCTGAAGGGAGCGCTGGCGATCCTGCTGGCGCGCCTGCTATTTCCGGACCAGCCGATGGCTGGCGTAATCGCGGGATGGCTGGCCGTGGCCGGCCATAACTGGTCGATCTGGATGGGATTCCGGGGTGGGGCGGGCACGGCGCCCAACATCGGCGCGGCCCTTGCCCTCTGGCCTCTCTCCGCAGCCGTGTTGTTGCCGATGATTCCCCTGGCCGCCGCCCTCACAGGCTATGCCTCTCTCACTTCGATGGTTCTGGCTCTCGCGATCCCCCTGGTCTTTGCGGTGCGGACCGTCTTCTTCAACGGACCATGGGTGGAGATCCTGTATGGGCTGGGCACCCTGGGGATGGTGGCCTGGGCCCTGCGCCCGAATTTCCGACGTCTCCGGGAGGGCACCGAGCCCCGCCTGCGCATCTCCATGCGGCCAACGCATTCCGTGAGGATTCCTCAGGGCTGAGATCGGAGGAGGATTCCCGGTATGCCTCCATCGAGCTGGGAAGCCCTCGAGGGCCTTTCCATCGGAGCTTATCGAATTCGAGCCCAGGAGGAAGGAGCCCCTGGGACAGCCGGGCGATATTATCTGGCTTTTTACCTGGAATGGGAAGGAGTCCGTTCCGATCGGCCGATCCTGCGGGGCCTTTATGCGGCGCCTCGCCCCCAGCCGATCCCGGGATGGCTGGATGGCTTCTTTCGGAACCCGGTCCCCTTCCGGGGAAGGCTGGTTGAGCTCGACGAATCCGAGCTTCGAGCATTCTTCCAGGCGGTCGGCCATCTGATTCCACCGGGAGGATGGCTGGCCCTGGCGTATGAAACCTTCGGCGAGACCCAGGCGATGCATCAGGAAACCGAACAGGCGCTCCGGCTGGGGATCCCACCGATCCTGACGCCCCTGGGGATGTGTTTGTTCTACGCCCGCTGTGCCTTTCCGATCCGGGACTGGTCCATCGCCGAAGGATGGCGGGAGGGGCCTCGCAAACTCCAGGGGTTCAAGCCCCGGGAGGAAGCGCATCATCGGCGGCGGGTGAACGAATTATGGGAGGAGATCCAGGCCTTCCTGCGCCGCACGGAAGGATCGACCCGGCCGGAGTTCCTGCGCGCCCGCCGGCGGGCGGAGCAATTGCGCCTCATGGGATTGTCCCCGAGTGCGGTCTGCCCATAACGGCCTATCCTCGGAGCGATCTCGGGGAGGGTGTCCTCCGTCCCCGGCAAGCGTCACCCCCACTGCCGGAGCGCTATCATCGTGCTGAGGCGGCCTCGGGCGTCCAGGACGTCGGGTGTGGCTTCCTTAACCCCTCGGGCTTTACCTCGGCGTCCCCAGGAAGAATTGAGCGGTCATCCGTGACATGTCCCGCATCATGCGGACGGCTTCTTCCCACTCCATCAGCAGGGGGCGATGCAGAAAGACCACCAGCGCGTAATCGGACTGGCCGGCCAGGACAATCCCTGCATCCGCGCGGGTTTCATTCGTCCATCCTGGGCGGCGGGCGAAAGGGATGCCGGGAGGGAGGCCCGCGGCCAGGAGCGTCGGCTGACCCTGTGCGTCGACCAGACGGTTTTGGGCCATTGCTTCTAAGATGAACTGGCACTCGGCTGGCTCGATGGCCCCCTCGGAGGCCAGCGGCAGGGGGCCGCCGTTGCGCGCGCACTGGTAAAGCATTTCCAGCAACACCCCCGTATCCTCCGCCGTGGTCTGCTGTTGCGGATCCGGATGGGTGGGGAGATCCGGACGGCTGTTCGCCGGGGTAACCACGGCCGGCGGAGCGCCGGGCTGATCGAAGGGCCATGCAATGAAGGAATTCACCAGGCCCAGCTCCCGAAGGAGCGCGGTGGTCTGCTCTGCGCCTTTCGCCGGGTCGCCCTCGCCCAGATCCGCGAGGAGCTCCTGAAGGGTGGGCAGGGCAGCCTCATCGGTCAACATCTGGAACACCCGGGCACGGCGGGCTTCCTCATGCGCCAGATCCCGGCTCCGGGCGACGGCCAGGGCTACGGGCAGGCGCATCACCCCGACGCCGGAGAACGCCAGATCCCCGTTGCGCATCCAGGTTTGTCCGCTTCGCAGATCCTTCACGAAGATCCCGGCTGTTCCGTCGAAGGACTGCAGATAGGCTTCGAAGAACCGTCCCAGCGTGGCCAACGAGAGGGCGGGTGCGGGTTTTTCGTCCACGACCAGCGCCACCTCGCGGGGGGTCGCCTGGGCCAGGGCGGCCTGAAGCCGTTCGGCGGAGAGGCTGATGTTCAGCACATGACCCGGCCGGCCTGGCAGGAACGTGAAGCGCTCGAGATCCGGCTGGGGCTCCACAGGCGGCTCGTCATACCGCCGGGCGACCTCCAGCAACCAGAGGCGGATCCGCTCCGTGGAGACCTGGATGGCGATCGGGAGATCGCGCGGGGGCGGAGGCTGGCGGAACAGGAACTGCAGGAAGGCCGCCGGGCGCTGACGTTCCGCCAGGGCTTCTCTCAGGAGCTCCCGGCTGTTCTCCCGATCCAACCGCACCTCCAGATCAGCGGGATCCAGCATCAGGGTCTGATCGCGATAGCGAACCTGAAGCGGGGTCTTCAGGGCTTGCTCCACGGCGTCCAGGGCTTCTTCCAGCGAGCGGCCGCCCACGGCCAGCCCGGCCACGGTCCAGGTGCGGGGGATTCGTTGAAGTTCCTGCTGAAAGAGGCTGAACTGCCAGACCAGAAACCCCACCAGCAGTCCTCCGATCCCCCACGCCAGCCATCGGTTCATGGAACGAAGCATCGACGGGACCTCCTCCAGGATGCAGGTCGTGTTTCCCTGCTGACGGGAGAGAGGGGTGGCCTTCAATGGCCTCCTTCCCCTTGATCTCCCCTCCCTGAAGTCCAGAGGGCTTTGGAAGGAGAGGAGCGATTGAAATCGAGGGCGCGACCCGTCGCAAGGAAACACCACCAGGATACGAAAGTGCGATGGGGGCGCCGATCCCCAGCCTGACGGGCAGCGCCTCGAAATCCCGCCTGCATGGCTTCCCCGAGCTCTCTCCCCATTATATCCAACGCTCGGGAGCGACCGAACCGTTTCTCCCCTTATGCGGAGGGGAGGGGATTTCGGGGTAGCGACTTCCGGTTTCTTGACAGAGGGGAAAAGCGGCGATAAACTGTTGGAAATTAAACTTAACTTTAGATTTACATTTGGAGGCGCAATGGGCGACGCGCCGGAGATCCTCGGGCTCCATCATGTGACCGCCATGGGGGGCGCCCCCCATAGGAACGTGAGGTTCTACCGAGAGGTCCTGGGATTGCGCCTGGTCAAGCGCACGGTGAACTTCGACGATCCGGGGACCTATCACCTGTATTACGGGGATGCCCTGGGGCGACCGGGGACCCTGTTGACGTTCTTCCCCTGGCCAGGGGCGCGTCCGGGGCGGGTAGGCGTCGGGCAGGTGGCCGTAACCGCCTTCACCATCCCGGAGGCCGCCATCGGTTACTGGGAGAAGCGACTGCGGGCTTATGGGGTAGCGATGGAACGCGCCGCTTCCCGCCTGGAAGAAGAGGAGGTGGTCCTGCGATTCCAGGATCCCGACGGGCTGTGGCTGGAGCTGGCGGCGCATCCCCAGGCGGAGACACGGCCGGGATGGCCGGAGGGGCCGGTTCCACTGGAATATGGGATCCGGGGCCTTCACACGGTGACGATGCGGGAAGCCGTCGCTGAGCCCACGCTCCGCTTCCTGATCGAGGGAATGGGGTTCCGCCTCGTGCAGGAGGAGGGCGATCGAATCCGCCTGGCGGTCGGGCCGGGCGGGCCGGGGGCCTGGGTGGATCTCCAGGTGGACCCTCGGGCGCCCCGTGGCCACATAGCGGTAGGGACGGTGCACCACGTGGCCTGGCGGGTGCGGAACGACGCCGAGCAGGGAGCCTGGCGGACGCGTCTTCAGGCGCTGGGGCTTTATGTGACGCCGGTGATGGATCGGAAGTATTTTCACTCCATCTATTTCCGCGAGCCCGGCGGTGTGCTGTTCGAGATCGCCACGGATCCACCCGGATTCACCGTCGATGAAGCGCCGGAGCGCTTGGGGACCGGGTTGATGTTGCCGGACTGGCTGGAGCCCATGCGGGGGGAGATCGAGCGGGCGTTGCCGCCCCTGGAGGGCAAGGTCATCCGCGAATGAGACACATGCCTCGTGAATGAGAGGATCCTTCTCCTGGAGATCTGATCCCATGAGCGAGCGATTGCCGCCGGGCACTCACATCGGATACGCCCATCTGCAGGTTCGCGATCTGGGGCGTTCCCTGGCGTTTTACCGGGATCTCCTGGGGTTTCGGGAGATCGGCCGCGAGGGATCCGCGATGTGGCTGTCGGCCACCGGGTCTCTGCCTCCCGTGCTGGCCTTGACCGAGCGCCGGGATGCACGGCCTCGACCGCTGCGCACCACCGGGCTGTATCACATCGCCATCCGGTTGCCGACCCGGCGCGATCTGGCCCGGGTGTTCCGGCGGCTGTTGGAGCACGGGTGGCCTTTCCAGGGCTTCTCGGATCACGGTGTGAGCGAAGCCCTCTATCTGCCGGATCCCGATGGGAATGGCCTGGAGCTCTACCGGGACCGGCCGCGGGCACAATGGCCATGGCGGCAGGGGCGCCTGGCGATGGTCACGAAGCCCCTCGATGTGGAGGATCTGCTTCGGGAGGCGACCCCCGAACCCTGGGATGGGCTTCCCGAGGGGACCGACATCGGCCATATCCACCTCCACGTCGCCGATCTGGAAGCGGCGGAGGCGTTCTACGGTGGGATCCTGGGGCTGGAGGTGACCCAACGGGATTATCCAGGGGCCCGCTTCTTTGCAGCCGGAGGGTATCACCATCACGTGGGAACCAACACGTGGGCGGGCCGGGGAGCGCCGCCGCCTCCGCCGGATGCGGTGGGCCTCCGGGCGTTCACCCTGGTGGTCCCGGACGAGGCGGCCTGGGTTGGGATCCGGGAACGGGCGCAGGCCGCTGGCCTACGGGTTCGGGAGGGCTCCGGGGTGCTCTTCCTGGAGGATCCTTCCGCCAACCGTCTTTGGGTGACCCTGGCGCATCGGTTCGTCCCCGAGGAACCGGAGGATTCGCGTTGAGCCATGAAATCTGGCTGGGTCTGAACATCGATCCATCCGTGGATCGGCGGGAGGAGGCGTTCTGGCGGGCCCGCCTGGCGGATACCCATGGCCTGGATTGGATCACCGTTCAGGATCATCCCTACAACCCGAATTTCCTGGAGACCTGGACGTTGCTGGTGGCGCTGGGGATGGCGACCCAGCGGGTGCGCCTGGGCCCGAATGTGGCTTGCACGCCTCTTCGCTCCCCGGCGATGCTGGCCAAGATGAGTGCCACGCTGGATGTGCTGACCGGAGGCCGGGTGGAGCTGGGGGTGGGGGCAGGGGCTCTCCCTGAGGGGATCTACGCGTTCGGAGGCGTGGCGCCCGCCACCCCGGCGGAGCGCGTGGCGGCTTTCCGGGAGGCCGTGGAGATCCTGCGGGGGATGTGGGCCCATAGCGGGGGAACCTTCTCCTACGCCGGCCGCTTCTATCGCGTGACGGGCGCCCGGCCGGGCCCGGCGCCGGCCCATCCGATCCGTCTCTGGTTCGGGGCTTTAGGCCCCCGGATGTTGCGCCTGACGGGCCGGATGGGGGATGGCCTTTTGGTCTCTTCCCCCTACGTGCCGCCGGAGCGGCTGCCGGAGGTCCATCGGAGGATCGATGAAGGGGCAGCCGAGGCCGGCCGCCCGCCGACGGCGATCCGGCGCGGCTACAACCTGATGGGCGTGCTGGACCTGGGGCGTCCGGACACCCAGGGGACTTCCCGGCGGCCAGGGGTGATCGTGGGTCCGCCGGCGCGGTGGGTGGAGGAGATCCTGCGGCTCCACGAGGAGCTTCGCATGGATACCTTCATCTTCTGGCCGGTGATGGGAAATGAGCGCATCCAGGTGGAAGCCTTCGCGCAGGAAGTCGTTCCGATGGTCCGGGAGCGCGGGCGGGGAGGAGGGAGGGGATGAGCGAGACGCTCGAGTTCGTCCATCGCTACGAGCCGGGGGAAGATCCGGAGACGCTGTTGCTGTTGCATGGGACAGGAGGAGACGAGACGGACCTTCTGCCGCTGGGGCGGCATCTGGCCCCTCGGGCTGGCCGATTGGCTCCTCGGGGGCGGGTGCTGGAAAACGGGATGCCTCGCTTCTTCCGACGGCTGGCCCCAGGGATTTTCGATGAAGCGGATCTGCGGCGGCAGGTGGCCGATTTAGTGCGGTTCCTCGGAGCCGCCGCGAAGCGCTACGGCTTCGATCCCGCGCGGGTCTGGGCGGTGGGATATTCCAATGGGGCCAACATGGCGGCGGCCCTTCTGCTGTTGTATCCGGAAGCCCTGCGCGGTGCCGTGCTGTTGCGCCCGGTGCTGCCGCTGCGCCCGAAGGCGGAGCCAGACCTCCGGGGCAGGGCGGTGCTGATTCTGGCGGGGGAACGGGATCCGTGGGCTCCCCGGGAGCAGGTGGAGGCGCTGGCCTGGGTGCTCGAGGCCGCGGGCGCTTCGGTCACGCTGCGCTGGCATCCGGACGGCCACGCCATGGCTTCAGAAGAGATCGCCATCGCGCGAGACTGGTTGCAGCGGTGGCTGTGATGGGGACGTTGGTCTTCGACTCCTGTATTCGCGAGGGGGTGGTCCCATGACGCCTAGGCCCCGGATCGTGTCGGGTTGATCTCCACCGAGGGGTTCGGGTCGGATCGGACTCCTGAAGGCGATCCGATCGGCCCCAAAATCTCCTGGTTCCCGCCTTGCGGCCTGAAGGGAAGCGGGGAATAGGGAGGGGGGCTTGCCCTGCAGGCGCACTGCTCAAACGGAGCGATGGGGTCGGGAAAGCAACGATGCCATCGATAGGCCTTCCTTCGCGGGGGAGGGAGGGGATCGGGTGGGATCCTCGGGATCTGATCCCACCCGGGGGGAGCGCAGGATCGTGAACGCCTGCGCTCCCCCCGGGTGCATGCCCGGGATCATCCCTTCATCCATCATTCGTCACGGAGGTGCGCGATGGAGCTTCTGTTCCTCATCGGCCGGATCATCGTCGGGATCTATTATCTGTTCAACGCGGCGAATCATCTCATCATGGGCACGGAACAGCTCACGCAATATGCGCAGTATAAAGGCGTGCCCGCGCCGCGGCTGGCGGTCATCGTGTCGGGGATCCTGCTGCTGATCGGAGGCTTGAGCCTCCTGCTGGGAGCCTACCCGGGCATCGGGGTGCTCAGCCTGGTCCTCTTCTTGGTGCCCGTGACCTTCAAGATGCACAACTTCTGGGCGGTGCAGGATCAGCAGCAGAGGATGATGGAGATGGTGAACTTCATGAAGAACCTGGCCCTGATGGGCTCGGCGCTGATGTTCCTGTTGATTGAGCGCTGGCCCTTCAGCCTGATCCCCCAGATGTGGCCGTAAAGGGCTGAGAAGAGAAGGGCGCACCGTGGGACGGCATGCTCTTTCACTCATGGACATGGAGGTGTGTGCCTCAGGCGGATTGCGTCCCTCATTTTGGGTATTTACAGCTAGGCGAGGCCGCCTTAGCGGCCTCGCCCGCTTGTTTCTC
>NZ_JANWXB010000016.1 GCF_025055495.1 Thermoflexus sp.
AGAAAGATGCGATAGAGTATGGAAAAGACATCATCCGCGCCATGGTGCACTACATGTGCGCCTGCCCGGTTTTAGTTATGGTGTTAGAAGGCAACCAAGCACAAGCGGTGGTAAAACGCCTAGTTGGCAGCACCGAGCCCACCACCGCCGACACTGGCACTATAAGGGGAGATTTTGCGCTAGATTCATTTTATCTTTGCGATGTGGACGGCTCCCGTGGCATGCGCAACCTCATTCACTGCACCGACCCGGCTGATGGTGAGGGGGCTTATGAGCGAGAAGTTTCTGTCTGGTTTTCTCCGGAAGAAATTCACGATTATCGCCTTGTAGCAGAAGCTATGTTGTATGATGTAAATTTAGACGGGTTAAAAGAGTAGCTTTTGAAAAGATTTAGTAAAGCGGGGGGGGGGCGGTGGGCCCCCCCCCCCCGCCCACAAAAGCGACAAATCGGGAGCCCCATCCGTCCCGGGTGATGCACCCCCGAACTGCACAGCTCCTATCCCCACACGTAGAATCCGCGGCCGGTTTTGCGGCCCAGGCGGCCGGCCCGGACCATCTGGCGGAGCAGGGGGGAGGCCCGATAGGCGCCGTTTTGATGCTCCGCTTCCAGGGCGTCCAGGATGGCCACCACCAGATCCAGCCCGAGGAGATCTCCCCACTCCAGCGGCCCCCGAGGATAGTTCATCCCCAGCTTCATCGCGGTATCGATATCTTCGGGCGAGGCAATCCCCTCCATCACCGCGAAGGCGGCCTCATTAATGAGCGCGCAGAGGATGCGGGGGAGCGCCATCCCCACCGCGTCGCGGATCACTTCGATCCGAAGCCCAATCCGTTCCAGATAGGCCTTCGCGGGTTTCAGGGCCGTGGGATCTCCAGTCAATGGGATCGCCAGCTCGATGGGAGTCTCCCGGGTGAGGGGAGGTAGTGCGGCAAACCCCACCACCCGGCCCGGCCGCCGGGTCCAGCGGGCGACCTGCGTCGCCGAGACGGTGAGGCACAGGGAGAGCAGCGGCGCTTCCGGAGGAAGCCTTTCATCGAGAAGGGCGATCAAGGCCTGTTTCGACTCGATGGGGAAGGGCAAGATCTCCAGGGCGAGGGCGGCGCTTCGGGCCTCGGCTTCCAGATCAGGGGAAAGGGCGAAAGGAGGCTCTCCGTCCCAGACCAGGACGGCCGTTGGATAGCCTTGCTCCAGGAACATCCCGCCGAGGTCCTCGGCGAAGGCTGGGGCGCCCACGATCAGAATGCGCTCCTTCAGGGGCTGGGTTCCCATCGGATCCTCCCTGGGGGTCCATCACGGTTCTTCCATCTCCAGGTAGTGTTTCACGGGTGACGGATTGTGCCTTCGATTTCATAGGGAACGCCACGTGCGCCCTTCGAGCTCTTCCATGGGTTTTGGGGCTGGGGCGCCGCCGAAGGCGGCCTGGCCCAAAAGGGCACCTCGCACGGTGCCCTTACCCTCTTCGAGGAGGAGGGATATAAATCGAGGGCCGTTGACGCCCCATTCTTCGTCAGCCCGCATTGAAACACCACCCCCTTCCCGTGGTGGAGCGAAGCATGCCTTCCCCTATGGGTATTCATACCATCCCCTTCCTGTCTTCCGCCCCAGACGGCCGGCCTGGACCATCTGGCGCTGTAAGGGGTGGGGGCGAAAGCGGGGTTCCTCGAAAAAGGCACGGTAGAGGCTCTCGCTGACGGCCAGGTTCACATCCAGGCCGATCAGGTCCATCAACTCGAAGGGGCCCATCCGGAATCCGAGGGCGCGGACCAACCGGTCCACGGTGGACGGATCGGCGACGCTTTCCCCAACCAGACGCAGGGCCTCCAGGTAGAAGGGGCGGGCGACGCGGTTCACGATGAAGCCCGGCGTGTCCTTCACCAGCACGGGGGTCTTCCCCCATCGCCGCGCGAGGTCCGATAAGGCGCGAAGCGTTTCCTCCGAAGTCGCCAGCCCCCGCACGATCTCCACCAGGCGCATCACCGGCGCCGGGTTGAAGAAGTGCATGCCTCCCACCCGTTCCGGGCGCCGGGTGACCGCCCCCAGGGCGGTGATGGAGAGAGAGGAAGTGTTCGAGGCCAGGATGGCATCGGGGGGACAAGCCCTATCGAGCTGACGGAAGATCTCCTGCTTGAGGGCCAGATCTTCCGGCGCGGCTTCGATGATGACCTCCGCCTGGGCGAAGTCCTCCAGGGCGGTGCTGAGCCGAAGCCGTTCCCGGGCGCGCTGGGCTTCCGCCTCATCGAGCCGGCCCTTCCCCATCGCCTCCCGCAGCCATGCCTCGATCTGAGCCGCTGCGCTCTCCAGGGCGCCGGGGGCCACATCGTAGAGCGTTACCTGGGCGCCGTGGGTGATCGCGACATAGGCGATCCCCCGTCCCATCGTCCCCGCTCCCACAATCCCCACCCGCTCCATCGCTTCCCCTCCGTTCTTCGATTCAATTCGCAAGCGGAATCAAGCCTCCCTCCCTGAGGCCCAGAGGGCCTCAGGGAGGGCCATCGGCGCAACGCTCCGATCCTTCTCATTCGACGTCCTTCAAGGGGGCGGCCCCAACATTTCCTCCTTCTCTTCACCGACGTCGTTGGAGGAAAGCCTCCACCCGTTCGCGATGCTCCGGGGTGCGGGCAGCAGCATCCTGAAGATAGGCTTCGTATTCGAGCGATTGCTCCAGCGTGAAGGTCAGCGCGCGATTCAGAGCGCGCTTCAACCAGCCCACCGCCCGCGGCGGTAGCTCTCGCAGCCGCGCGGCCCATTCCCGGGCGGTCGGCAGCACCTGCTCCGCCGGCGTCACCGCATTGACCAGCCCCCACGCCAGCGCCTGAGCGGCCTCCAGCCGGTCCATCAGGGTCGCGGCTTCAAAGGCCCGCGCATAGCCCACCAGGTGGGGGAGGAACCAGGTAGAGCCCGAATCCGGAATCAGGGCGATCTTTGCGAAGGCGTTGAATACAAAAGAGGCGTTCTCGGCCATCACCCGGAGGTCGCAGGCCAGGGCCAGGCTGCAACCCGCCCCCGCCGCCACGCCGTTGATGGCGGCGATGAAGGGCTTCTCGGTGTTGCGGATCCGGAGGATCAGGGGATTGTAACGAGTGCGCAGATGCTCGCCGATGGAGACGGCTTCCTCCGGCCGCTCATACCGCTGTCGCATCTCCGCCAGATCCTGCCCGGCGCAGAATCCTCGCCCGGCCCCGGTGAGGATCACAGCGCGGACGGCTTCGTCGCGCTCGACCATGCGCAGCGCCTGCTGCAGCTCCTCGAACATCCGCTCGTTGAAAGCGTTCAGGACGTCCGGGCGGTTCAGGGTGATGAGGGCGACCCCTTCCTGGACTTCATACCGCAGCGTTTCATATGCCATGGCAGGCCCTCCCACACCGTTGGAGTTTTCAGGGAGTGCAGGTCATCGCTCCATCATCGCCATGAAAGCTTGTGCCCGTAAGGGATTGGAGATGAGCCCCCTGCGGCTCGAAGGGTCGTGGGCGAGGAGGAAAAATCGTTTCCTCCCGGGAATACGAGAAGCTGAGCTGGATGCCGAAGGCGGCGCCCCAGCCTAAAATATTTTTTCTCTCCTCTCCCCAAGGCGCTTCGATCGAACTCATCACCTGAGGTTGCCTATGGCGTTGATTAATCTTTTGCGGGGATCAACGCCGCCAGCCCGCCGATCAGGAGCGCGGCGAATCCGGAAGCCAACGGGAGAAACTCTGGAACCCTCCCGAAGGGAAGCGCTGGACGTCCAAGGATCAGGAGCGTGTAAGCCATCCACCCCGCGATCAGGCCCAGCAGGGCCGACCGCCACGCTCGATCCGCATCGCGCCGCCGCCCCAGGGCGAAGGCGATCGCGCTGAAGCCCAAAATGAGCAGATTGCTCCACCCGAAGGCTTGCCATCCAGATGGGGAAAGCCGCAGGGCGGCCAACCCCGAGGCGCGTGGAGTGGGCGTGGGCAAAGGAACAGGGGTCGGAAGAGGGGTAGGTTCTGGGGGACGGGTCGGCGTGGGCGGCACGATGGTGGCGATCCGTCCCGGGCGGTTCTTCTCGATCTGAATTTGCAGCCGGTAGGAAAGGCGCGCCGGCTCGCTGACCGCCCGGATCTCCAGGGATCCCTCGCGATCCAACGGGATATCCACCTCCGCAAACCCGTCTCGGGTCCGGGCGACGAAGGGCCCGATGCTCCCTTGACCGGTGTAAACGCCGGTGAACGACACCGGCGTGTCGTCCGGGACCAGGTATCCATCCCGGTCATAGATGGGGCCGGCCCAAATCCGCAGGGTCTGTCCAACCTGGACCGCGACGGGGGTGGGCGTGCTGGGAGGTGCGCCTTCCCGAGGTCCGACCCCCAGAGGGATCACCTGATTGGGATCCGGGCGCAAGCGATCCGCCAGATCGTAGCCGAGGGCCGGAATGGAGATGGGAGGGCGGCTTCGAGGGGTGAGGGCGCCGAACAGAACGTAGGCCATCAGTTCCACCGCCGGAGGGATATGGGTCCAGATGGCCTCATAACGGCTCAGGCGGCTGATCTCCCGGGCGGTCAGGGGATAAAGCGCCCCAAATCCCCAGAAGGCCACCTTCTTACCGGCCAGCAGATCCGCCCGTTCTCCAAGAAGGAGATGGGGGAGACTGGAAGCCGGATAGGCGGGATGTTCGTCCAGGGCGGCGATCACGATCCAGGCAGCCCGTTCGAATTCGGGCCGCAGATCCGGCGCCTCCGGGGTCTGGGAGAAGAAGGCGATGACCTCTTCGAACGTGCGCACTGAAATCTGAGCGGCATCCAGCGCGCCGCCGCTGGCGGTCTGCAGGGCTCGAGTCAGGATCTCCGCGGGTAACAGGGGTTGCTCCGGGCATACCGCACAGGCCCGAGCCGTCCGTCCGTCCGCCAGGATCAGGATCGGCTCTCCTAACTGAGGGGCGGGTGGAGGGTTGGGGCCTGCCGGATAAAGGCGTGCCACCGCGCTTTCCAGAGCCTGACGGACCGTCTGGAGATGCTCCCGAGTTCCTACCGCCTGACGGAGTTGTTGGGCGCTGGGGAACACGGCCCCGGCGGCGAAGCCAGGGTAGAGCGCGTATTTCAGGCGCAAGATCCGCGCGACGGCGCTGTTCACCAGATTCTGGAAAGCCAGATCGGTGGAATACTTTTCGCTGAAAAACCGAATCACCTCTGCGGCGCGGCGGGCCGCTTCTGAAGGATTCGAATGCAAATCCCCCAGCCAGATCAGATCGTTGCCCGCCAGGAAGGCGTCCAGGGCGGCCCGGCGGAAATCGACGGCTCCCTGTTCATCGGTATACAGCGTGCGGAGAATCGGGCTTCCTAAGGGCGGGGAGAGCAGAACGCCCCCGCCATCCCGCCAGGTTTTAATCTCCGGTAACGTCAGCAAGGTCCCCAGGGCATTCCCATCCACAGCCAGGGGACGAGTCCACTCCTGGGCGCTCCCTCCGAAGCCCCGGATCCGCATCGTGGACACCTGGACGGCTCGAAGCAGGGGGCGACCGGTTTCTGTGGGCGTTCGCATGAGCTCCAGGAAGGGGACGAGATCGAAAGCGATCAGATCTTCTTTGGTGAGGACCGCTGTTCGTTCCGCCCGGCCGTAGGCGCGGCCTTCGCCAGGGAACGACCCGGGCACCACCAGCACTCGCCCCCCGCTGCCGGCCAGCACACCGCTCAGGTAAGCTCGGGCGATGCGGCTCACCCATTGCGGGTCCCCTCCGAGGGTTTGCACCCCCGCATCCCCGATCTCCGGCCGGGGCTCCAGCAGGACCTCTAGGGGAGGCCCCAGGAGCAGATTCACTCCCACCGCCTGAAGCTCCTCCCCCAGCGCCTGGCCGATGGCCTGAACGCGCTCCGGATCCCAGGTGGCGCCCAGGGCCAGGGGGGAGGGTAGCGGCATCGCCCCGTTGGTCCAGGCGGAAAAGGGCGGGCCGTCGCCTTGCTGCCGCAGCCCGATGAACAGGGGAATGAAGGGGCTGAGCGTGGCCACCTGTTGCTGGAGGGAAAGGGTGACCGAGAGCAGTTCGGAGGGCGTATCGCCCAGGTTGGCGAAATTCCCCTGATCGGGGCTCAGGACCACGCCGCCGATTCGCTGTTCCGCGAGCAGCGAACGAAGCGGATGGTCCGGGCGGGCGATCGGGCCGGGCAACGTCACCAGGAACAGCTGCCCCACCTTGGCCTCCGGCGGCATCTGAGCCAGCAGGCGGGCGATGAACTCGTCTTCGCCCCCCTGGGCCGCTGTCGGAGCGATGGGAGAAAGCCTTAGGGCCAGCACGATCGCCAACGCCCAGCGGATCCAGCGGCTCACCGTTCAGACCTCCAGAGCGGGAAGAAAAAAAGCGGAAGGCTGGGTGGGCCGCCCTGGGCAGCCCACCTAGCCTCCGAAGAGCCCTCTGAGGGCGGAAGGTTCAAGCCGCGAATTCCGGCTCGAAAATCCCTCGGGAGATCCGGAACCTTCACTTCGAGCGCATCAGCCGTTGATGCTCGATCTTCATACAGCGATCCATCACCACCAGCAGGCCGGCCTCGCGGGCGCGCTGGGCGGCCTCAAAATGGATCACCCCGAGCTGCATCCAGATGACTTTCGCGCCCTTCGCGATGGCCTGTTCCACGATCTCCGGCACGTAGCGGGCAGGCCGAAAGACATCGACGATATCCACCGGTTCCGGGACCGAGAGGAGATCCGGGTAAGAGGGTTCTCCCAGGACCTCCTGGATCGTTGGGTTCACCGGGATGATCCGATAGCCCTGGCGCTGAAGGTAAGAGGCAACCTGATGGCTCGGCCGCTCAGGGTCCGCGGAGAGGCCAACCACCGCGATGGTGCGCGCCTCGGTCAGGATGTGGCGCAGGGTGATATCGTCCTGCACCGTGACCGGTTCCGGGATGACGACCTCCACTTGCTGTCGGTCCAGGAGAACATCCTTCCCCAGAAGCCGGGCTTCCACCCGATAGCGCGCGCCGGGGTCCGGGCGGCGAAGATGGAGGACGTAGGTCGGCCGGAGCTCCATCACGCCCATCACGGCCATGGAATGGACTTCCTCTCCCTGTTCATTATAGAGGATGAGCTCCAGCTCAGGAGGATGAGAGGAGAGGGGAAGTTCCAGTTCCACCACCACCCGTCGCCCATCCGGCATCGGGGTTGCCCGCAGACCGTGGATCCTGGGGGATGGGATCCCTGCTGGGTTCATTTTCATAACAACCTCCGGGATCCTTTCGCGCTGTTGAAGCTGTGGGCGCATGTTCAGAACCCCGTCCACAGGCCAAGCCTGATGGCGGGTTCGGATCTCTCTTTCCCACGCTACGAAGAGGCGTAGAGGAGGGATCAAAGCCTTTTCCGCCACCGGGCGATTCGCTATCTGGCCTGCACGAAGGCTGGACATGAGCCAGGATGCTCTCTATTTTAGTTTAGTTGGGACTCGCGCGAAGAGGGGGATGGGACGGCCTCTCCTCCTCTGAATTCCTCCCCCTACGGCCCAAAGGGCCGTGGGGAGGAGGGATCCAGCATGCTGGGGAGGAGCCGGGCGCCGAAGGCCCGGCATCTCCCTCCCAACCCCAAAATAGGACGAACTGCTGAATTCCTAAATAAAAAAGCCGGGCACACAAGGCACCCGGCCCATCGGTTCAGCGCCCCCGGCGGGATTCGAACCCGCAACACAGGACTTAGGACGCCCTTGCTCTCTCCTGTTGAGCTACGGGGGCATCACCTTCTTCCTGACTTTATTATAACTCAACTGGGTGTATGCGCATGTCTTCCTGCCCGACGAGGGGGAGTTCGTGCATGGGGGACAGGGCCATCGAAGACGGTAGGGGCGAAACATCTTTCGCCCCCCGATGGTGGCCTTCGAAATTGGCGATCGAGAGGAACGGACGGACTGCCATCGATCGGACGGATGACCATCCGGCAGGCGGGGGGATAGCCCATCGGGTGCTTTCCGTTAACTGAAAGAAGCGGCCACCCAATCCCCGATCAGCCAGTAACGGAAATCCTCTCCTCGGCTGCAAGCGATCGCCCCGATGATCCCATACACCAGAGCTCCCAATGGGATCAGGCTGATCAGACAGGCGAAAGGATAAATGCATACGCCGACCACCAGCGCGGTCAACGCAAGGGCCAACGCCCAGGTGATCCCGGCGATCACACCAGCGGCGACCCAGGCAAACAGCTGGAACACCAGAGACTGAAGAGCGTGAAAGGCCACATAGCGGGATCGTTCCCGATAGAACAAATAGATCAGAAGCGCGGCAATCGGTCCACCCAGCCCGGTGACCAGATTCAGCAACACGCTCAGGTGGGCCAGCATCGCCCACTGCCGCTCCTCGGCGGAAAGCCCGGCTTCGGAAGGAGGAAGGGAGGGATTCGTGCCCATAGCAACCTCCAGAAGGAATGCTTTTGCAGCCCGGATCCTCTTCGCTCCTGACCCCCTAGATGTCGGATTCCTCTTCCCCGCGACCCCAAGGGCCATGGAGAAGGGGAATCGAGGAGAGACATGCCTTTTCCGTCAGGACTGATCTGGGATTCACTGAAATCCCTGGGCGAGGGGTTCGACAAGAACACCATCGCCGTAAGCTATTATGCAACAGCTTGAGAGGCGTCGCAGGCAGAAAGAAGCGGGAAAAACCAGTGCCGATCCCTTCACCCTTTGCCCGGACAGGAGCCGGGCGATTGGGAGAGGTGGTTGAGCGCGGACCGCCTCGGATCCTTTGCTCCCTTCGTTGACGATGAATCCCGTGTTTTTTACAATGAGGATCAAGATCTCCACAGGATTCCCATCCCATGCGACATCCCGATCACCAGATGATGGGGCGAGGACGTCGGGTCTGGTGGCTGGCCCCTCCGGCCCCGGAGATCGTTCGGGCGGCCCTGGGGCGATGGCCGGCTTTGCTTCAGGATCTCCTCTATCATCGGGGGATCACTTCTGCAGAGGCGGCGGAGGAGTTCCTGGCCCGTGCCTGGTCCGCGGGAGATCCGTTCTTGCTGAAGGGAACGGAACAGGCGCTGGAGCGCCTGGAGCAGGCCATCGCGAGGGGGGAGCCCATTGTGGTCTACGGCGACTACGATGTGGATGGCGTCACAGCGACCGTGATGCTCGTCCAGGTCCTCCAGGCCCTCGGCGCACAGGTCCGCCCCTATATTCCCCATCGGGAAACGGAGGGGTATGGCCTCAACGGCGAGGCGTTGAGAGGCCTGGCGGAAGCGGGGATCCGGGTGGTGATCACGGTCGACTGTGGGGCGCGGGCGGTGGCGGAGGCGGCTCTTGCTCGCTCTCTGGGCCTCGACCTGATCGTAACGGACCATCATCTGCCGGGCGCGGTCCTTCCGGATGCTGTTCTCATTAATCCCAGGCAGCCGGATTGCCCTTATCCCTTTAAAGACCTGGCGGGGGTAGGGGTCGCTTATAAGCTGGTGCAGGCGCTGAAGGCCCTTTATCCCCATGCGCCCTTTGAACCGGAGGACTTTCTGGATCTGGTGGCGCTGGGGACGATCGCGGATATCGTGCCGTTGCGGGGGGAAAATCGGGCGCTGGTGGCGCGCGGGCTGGAGCGGCTGCGGACGCCGGCGCGCGTCGGTTTACAGGCGCTCTATCAGGTCGCCGGCCTGGAAGCCTCGCGGGTGGATCCCTGGGCGATTTCCTTCGTTCTGGCCCCGCGTCTGAACGCAGCGGGACGCCTGGAGCATGCCTTAGCGGCTTACCGTCTCCTGATGACAGCGGATCCAGCTGAGGCAGTGGCGCTGGCCGAGGAGCTGGATCGTCAGAATCGGGCGCGTCAGGCGCTGACCCAGGAGACAGAGGAGGCGGCGCGCGCCATGGCCATCCCGGAGGATCGGATCCCCTGGCTGATCTTCGCCGCCTCTGAGGATTTCCGTCCCGGGGTGGTGGGGCTGGCGGCCGGACGGCTGGCGGAGGCCTTCTATCGTCCGGCAGTGGTTATCAGTCTGATGGGCGAAGAGGGGAGGGGGTCCGCCCGGAGCATCCCGGAGTTTCACATCACCCAGGCGCTGGATGCGTGCGCCGATTTGCTGGTGCGCCACGGAGGGCATGCCGCCGCCGCCGGGTTCGTTGTGCGGCGGGAAAACTTAGAACAGCTCCGGGAGCGCTTGCAGGAGCTGGCGGCCCAGGCCCTCAGCGCGCGGGAGCTTCAACCGGCCACCGTCGTGGAGGCTGTGTTGCCCCTTCGGGAGGTTACCTGGCGCCTTCACGAATGGATCGCGCGGCTGGAACCTTACGGCTACGGTAACCCGGCCCCTCGCTTCCTCAGCCGTGGTGTGGTGGTCCGCTCCGTCCGGACGGTGGGTAATGACGGCCAGCACCTCCGGATGGTGCTGACGGTTCCCGAGGGCGGCCCTGTTTGGGATGCCATCGCATTCCGCCAGGGGGATCGGACAGCGGAGGTGCGCCCGGGGATGCGGCTGGATGTGGTCTTCGAGGTGCGGGCAGAACAATGGAACGGTGAGCCCCGCCTGACGCTCTTGGTGGAGGACTTCGCCCCTTCCTCCGGGCCTTCCATGGTTCCTCTCCCATGGCCCGGCATGGAGCATCAGGAATGAAGCGACATGGGTTTCTGCTGCTGGGGATCGCGCTCAGCGCGATCTTGATGGCCTGGACGTTGCGTGGTCTGCATCTGGAGGAATTGGGACAGATCCTTCGGGGGCTGGAGCTCTCATGGTTGCTGGCCGGGACCCTTTTTTACTTTGTTGCCGTCATCCTGCGGACCTGGCGCTGGGGGATTCTGCTCCATCGCCTTCGACCCACCGGCTTCCGAGAGCGCTTCGTTGCGCTGACCATCGGATATATGGGGAACAATCTTTACCCAGCCCGTGCCGGGGAATTGTTGCGGGCCTATGTGCTCCAGCGTCGATGTGGCATCAGCATGAGCGCAGCCTTGGGAACCATCGTGGTCGAGCGCGTGTTGGATGGGCTGATGGTGGTGTTCCTGGCTATGGTGGCCTTGCTCTTCTTCCCCCTTCCGGCCTCGTTGCGGCCGGCGGTGATCGCCGGAGGAGGGGTGTTCGGCGGGGCGCTCCTGGTATTGCTGGGGATGGCCCAAAGCGCGGCGAAGCTTCGCGATCTGCTGGGACGGATCTCACAACGCCGGTCGGGCTTCTGGGTGGAACGGGTAACGGCTTTCCTCTCCCGGTTCCTGGACGGTCTGATGGTTCTGCAGCGCCCCGCCTCCGCCCTGGCCGTCGGGGGGCTCACGGCCCTGATCTGGCTGGCGGAGGCAGGGACCTATGGGCTCGTCCTGATGGCGTTTCCATTTCGAACCTCTTTTTTCTCCCTGTTGGTGATGACCGCAGCGGTCAACCTGGCCACGGCTCTCCCGTCGGCTCCTGGCTATATCGGCACATTTGAGGCCCCCGGTGTAGCGGTGCTCCACGCCTTTGGGATCCCCTCCGGCATGGCCATCACGTATACCCTGGTCCTCCATCTGGTGCTCTGGCTGCCGATCACGCTTCTGGGTCTTTCCCTGTTCCTCCGGGAAGGGCTTCGTGGGGTAGTTCGCCCCCTTCATATCCCGCCTTCCTCATCGTAGGGGATTTCCGGGCTGGCAGATGCCCAGTTTCTGCGGATCGGGGGCCAGCCCTTCCCCTTTTGGGGCAGGACCGCTTTCCCAGATAGAGGATCTGCCAGGGTTCCCGTGGGGGCGGCCTGCCGAGCCCTGAATCTCTTCGAAAATCCGCTCCTAATGGGAGGGGTTGTTTTCACTTGTGACCTGCACCACTGCGGGGCCATAATGAGAAGCGAAATCCGGATGGAGCCGATGGGCGCGCGATGTCCCGTTACGTTCTTCATCGTCTGGCGGTGATGATCCCGGTGCTCTTCGGGATCCTGCTGGTGGTGTTCGTGATGGTTCGTCTGATCCCGGGAGATCCATGCCTGGTGATGCTGGGGGAGCGGGCCACCAAAGCGCAGTGTGAGGCCTTCAAGGAGCGCTTTGGCCTCGATGATCCCCTTCCGGTTCAATTCGTTCGTTACGCGATTCAGATCCTCCAGGGGGATCTGGGGACCTCGATCAGCACCGGGCGGCCGGTGGCGGTGATCCTGGCCGAACGGCTCCCCATGACCATCGAGCTCACCATTGGGGCGATCCTTTTCGCAACCACCGTTGGGATCGCCCTGGGGACCCTCTCCGCCATCCATCAAAATTCCCCCATTGATGTGGCCACTATGGTCCTGGCCAACATCGGGGTCTCTATGCCCGTGTTCTGGTTGGGTCTGATGCTGGCCTATGTGTTCGCCCTGGTGTTCAAAGACACCCCCCTCTTCCTTCCGCCATCCGGGCGTCTCTCGCCTGGATTAACGTTGCCGCCTCTGATGCGGGTATGGGGCCTGGAAGAGGTGGAAGGATTCCCGAGGGTGGTATTGATCTTCCTCTCCAGTTCCGCGCTCTTCAACAGTCTGGTCACCGGGAACTTCGCTGCGTTCTGGGATGCCCTGCGCCATCTCATCCTCCCTTCGGTCGCGGTGGGGACCATCCCGCTTTCGATCATCGCCCGCATGACCCGTTCCAGCCTGCTGGAGGTGCTGGGGGAGGATTACATCCGGACCGCGCGGGCGAAGGGATTGCGGGAACGGATCGTGCTGGCCCGTCACGCGATGCGCAATGCTATGATCCCGATTGTCACGGTCGTCGGCCTCCAGACTGGGGGCCTTCTCTCTGGGGCGGTGCTCACCGAGACGGTGTTCGCCCTGCCGGGAGTGGGGACCCAGTTGGTCTCGGCCATTCTGGCCCGGGACTATCCGGTCGTTCAGGGGTTCACCCTGGCTGTGGCGATCATGTTCGCTCTGGTGAACCTCATCGTAGATCTCTCTTATGCTTACCTGGATCCCCGGATCCGGCTGGAGTAAAACTTGCCTCTGGGCCTTCCTGATCGAATGCTTTAACCCGTTATGAATTGGGGATTGGGAGAGCGGAAGCCCATTCGGAGGGGCGATGGCCGCTCTCTCCTTCCTCCCGGGCCCAGAGGGCCGTGGGGAGGGGGGAGAACATATCTTTCGGGTGCGGGGCGGAGGGCCGAAGGCCCTCCGCCCCGCACCCCAGGATCTTTTTCCTTGTTCTCTTCCCGAGGCACGAAGGGCCTCGGGAAGCTGTTGGCTTCCTCGTGACTCTTAGCTGGATCAGATGCTCAGGAAGGAAAGGATGTGAAGCGATGAGCGCGATCGCGCCTCCCCTGATGAGGGAACTGGTTGCGCCCCGGCGCTCGCCGACGCTGGAGGCGTTGCGTCGCCTGACCCGCCATCGATCCGCCCAGGTGGGCTTCTTCCTGCTGGGCCTGATGGTCTTCGCGGCGATCTTCGCCGATGTGATTGCGCCCTACGATCCGATCAAGCCCCTGAAAAATGTGCAGCGTCGGGCGCCCCCGTGCATCCATCTGCTGGGCTGCCCGCGGGATCAGCCTCAGCACCTGTTCGGCATCGACGGCAACAACCGGGATCTGTTCTCCCGGGTGATATATGGCTCCCGGCTTTCGTTGCAGATCGGCTTTTCCACCATCACGTTCGCCATCATTGTGGGGGGACTGCTGGGGGCGATCTCGGGGTATGCGGGGGGATGGCTGGACAACGCGATCATGCGGGTGATGGATGTGATCCTGGCCTTCCCCAGCCTGTTGCTGGCGATCGCCATCGTCAGCGTGCTGGGGCCGGGATTGATCAACGCCCTGCTGGCCATCGGTTTTGTTTCCATCCCAGTCTACGCCCGCATCGTTCGGGCTGCTGTCCTGGCCGTGAAGGAGCTGGACTATGTGATGGCCGCCCAGGCGGTGGGCGCTTCCCCGTTGCGGATGCTGTTTGTTCACATCCTGCCCAACGCCCTGACCCCGCTGATCGTCCAGGGCACTCTGGGGATCGCCACGGCCATTCTGGATGCGGCGGCGCTCTCCTTCCTGGGGCTCGGGGCGGAGGTGCCGAAGCCGGAATGGGGATTGATGCTCGGGGAGGAGCGAAACAGCGTCTTCAATGCCCCGCATCTCGTGTTTTTCCCGGGCTTGGCCATCATGCTAACGGTGCTGGCCTTCAACCTGCTGGGGGATGGCTTGCGCGACGCGCTGGATCCCCGGCTGAGCTATCGGGGGTATGAGAAACGAGTTTAAGTTGCCCTCTGGTTTTTTCTCCCCTCTTCCCAAGGCCCCTGGAGCTCTGGGAAGGGTGGGGGGGCTTGGCCCGCTTCCATACCAAGAGGCTTGGATCGGATTCGACGCCTGAAGTTGCTCGTGGCGCCGGAGCCAATCCCCCCAGCCCCTTGTTGGGTTACAGGAGGAGGAATTGAATCGGACCTTACGTTGCTCGTTGTTCTCCCAGGGGGTTGGGAGGGGAGCCGTTCGCTGAAGGCGAGCGCTCCACTCCCAAATTATTGAGTTATAAAATTAAGAGCAGCGCTTTCCTCTCTGGGGGTTGTTTGGTGGGGAGAGCAAAGATCTTTCGAGGCGAGGCTGGGAGCCCTTAGTCTTCGGCCTCGCATCGAAAAACCACCGAAAATCAAAGATGATGAAGCATTCAATCCGATTTATTGATCCTGTGTTCGAGGAGATGTGGGGTTATGGAGAAGCGAAATTCGGTTCGGATGAGCGCTGCACAGATCCGGCGTGCTTTTCTGGACTTCTTTGCCGCCCGGGGTCATGCCATTGTCCCCAGCTCCCCACTGGTGCCGGTGGGGGATCCCACCCTGCTGTTCACGAATGCGGGGATGAACCAATTCAAGAACGTGTTCCTGGGCCTGGAGACCCGCCCCTATAAGCGGGCGACCTCGGTTCAGAAATGCATGCGGGTCTCCGGGAAACACAACGACCTGGAGAACGTCGGCCCCAGCCCGCGCCATCACACTTTCTTCGAGATGCTGGGCAATTTCTCCTTCGGTGATTATTTCAAACGTGAGGCCATTCATTATGCCTTCGAATGCCTGACCCAGGTCTACGGCCTGGATCCGGAGCGGCTGGTCTTCACGGTTCACCAAGACGACGACGAGGCCTACCGGGTCTGGGTAGAAGAGATCGGGGTCCCACGGGAGCGGGTCTTTCGCATGGGAGATAAAACCAACTTCTGGATGATGGGGGACACCGGCCCGTGCGGGCCCACCTCCGAGATCCACTATGATTGGGGCCCCGAATACTGCACCTGCGGGGATCCGAACTGCAGCGTGGCACTGGACAACGGGTGCGACCGCTGGTTGGAGTTGTGGAACTTGGTCTTCATGCAGTTCGACCAGAAGGCGGACGGCACGCGAGTGCCGCTCCCCCGACCCGGGGTGGATACTGGGATGGGCCTGGAGCGGCTGGCGGCGGTGCTCCAGGGCGTGTTCTCTAACTATGAGACGGACCTGTTCGTTCCCATTATGGAACGAACCCGGGAGGTGCGCGGGCATCTCCCTGAGGAGATGGAGGCCCATATCGTCGCTTACCGAGTGATCGCGGATCACACTCGTGCGGCCTCTTTCCTGATCGCCGATGGGGTGTTGCCCGGAAATGTGGGGCGGGGCTATGTGTTGCGGATGATCATCCGCCGCGCCGCTCGCTTCGGTCGTAAGATCGGCTTTGAGGAGCCATTCATGGCCCGCGTGGCCGAGGCGGTCATCGAGGTCATGGGTGGGCATTATCGGGAGCTGGTGGATCGCCGGGAGCATATCTTCCGCACGCTCACCCAGGAGGAGGAGCGCTTCCTGCGCACCCTGGACCTGGGGCTCTCCCAGCTGGAAGAAGTGCTGGAAGAAGTGGCCGCCCGCGGCGATCGGGTGGTGCCGGGGGAGGAGGCCTTCCGGCTTTATGATTCTTTTGGGTTGCCGCTGGAGATCACCCGGGATGTGGCTCGGGAACGGGGGTTCACGGTGGACGAGGTGGGCTTCCAGCGGGCGATGGCCCAACAGCGGGAGCGGGCTCGGGCAACGGAGCGCTTCGAGCTGGACACCGAGCAGCTCGCCCGCTACCGTCGGTTGCTGGCGATCCTTCAGGACAAGGGTCTGGTGGGAGACCAGGGGGTGGAATACGATCCCTACAGTGGGACCGAGCGGGAGACGACGGTGGCCGCCCTCCTCGTGAACGGGGAGATCCTCCAGGTCGCCCACCCCGGGGACCAGGTGGAGGTGGTCCTGCCGGCTACCTGTTTCTATGTGGAAAGCGGTGGCCAGGTGAGCGATATCGGCCATATCGCCCGCTATCCAGAGGGCGGGGGTGATCCCCTGTGGGAGATCGAAGTGGAAGACACCCGGCAGCCGATCCCGGGCCTGATCACGCATGTCGGCCGGGTGAAGTCCGGCCATCCGCGGGTAGGGGATCCCGCGTGGGCGGTGGTGGATTTCGAGCGCCGGTGGGATATCATGCGGAATCACACGGCAACCCATCTTCTCCATGCGGAATTGCGTGCCCTGCTGGGTTCCCACGTCGTCCAGGCCGGTTCCCTGGTGGCGCCGGACCGGCTCCGTTTCGACTTCACCCATGGGGCCTTGCTCAGCCAGGATGAGCTGGATGCGATTGTCCACGATATCAACACGGCCATCCTGATGGACTATCCGGTCAACGTCAGCTACGAGCCCTATCAGCAAGCCATCGCGAGCGGTGCCATGGCCCTGTTTGGCGAGAAATATGGGGAGATCGTCCGGGTGGTCCGGATCGGGTGGCCGGATGAGCCGCCTATCAGCGCGGAACTGTGCGGCGGCACCCATGTATATAACACCTCTCAAATCGGCGCCTTCGTGATCACCTATGAGGGTGGAGTGGGCTCCGGCGTCCGCCGTCTGGAGGCCGTTACCGGCCGGGAGGCAGTGCGGCTGATCCAGGACCGTATGCGCCGTCTGACCCACGCCGCTACTTACCTGGAGGTCCGACCAGAGGAGGTGGACCGCAAGGTCCTTGATCTCCTTGACCGAATCCAGTCCCTGGAGAAGGAACTGGCACGGCTTCGCCGGGAGATCGCCCGCCAGGAGTTCGAGGCGATGTTCCGCCAGGCGGAGCGGGTCGGGGAGATCACCGTGCTGGCGGCCCAGAGCCGGGTTGGAGACATGGAGCAATTACGGGAGATGACAGATTGGTTCCGTGAGCGGGTGCGGACGAATGGGGTGATCGTGCTGGCTTCGGTGATCGGCGGGCGTCCGAACTTCGTGGCGGCAGTGACGCCGGACTTGGCCGAACGGGGCCTGGATGCCGTGCGGGTGGTGCGGGCAGTCGCTCAGGTTGTGGGCGGGAGCGGCGGCGGCCGGCCCACGCTGGCCCAGGCCGGAGGCCGCGACGTCAGCAAGATCGGCGAGGCCCTCCACCAGGCTCCGCGCCTGGTCTCGGAATGGCTGAAGCAGCGAGCCCATTAAAGTCAGGGCCCGTCCTTCCTCTACAGATTTCCTGAGAGCCAAATACTTTGGGGATGGATTTTCTCGTGGGGTGCGGGCCGCCTTCAGTAGCCCGCACCCTACGAGAATCCCGCGGGGAGCAATCCACCCTACATGCCGGGGGAGCTACCGGGGATCTCGGAAGGGGCGAAAACGCGTCCGTCTTTCAGCCACCATACGCCCTGGCCTCGGGCGAGGGCAGCCGCCATCGGGTGGATCTCCGGACCGGCGACTACTGCCAGTACCTCCGCCTCGGGCAGGGCCCTCTGGAGCGCAGCGGCCCGTTCTGCCGCCCGCTCCACATCTTCCGTGTGCACCATTGCAGAGACCTCTATGACCAAGTAGGCATCGCCCTCACCTTCCCGTCGGCGGCCCCGAACGAGGACATCGGCTTCGCCCAGCTCGTCGGCCTCTTCAGTGGTTAGCCGCCCTTCGATTTCGAGGGACCGGAGTAGCGATTCCCGTTCTTCTACGCTCAGGATATGGGGATCCCGAACCAAGTGGCGATACCGGCGCGGCCGGGTGCGATAGCGATCTTCATATTCCCATCCTCGCACCCGGCCATCCAGAATCTCCACCCGCTCCGTCAGACGGCGAAGGGCCTCGGCCAGTTCGGCGAAGCGGCGGTCGGTTTCTGCTCGATAAGTAGCGAACTCCTCATAGTGGCGGCGCTGGGCTTCGGCTAACTCAGCGAAGCGACGGTCGGTTTCGGCCCGATGGGTGGCAAGCTCCTCCCGCAGCTCGGCGAAGCGGCGGTCGGTCTCCTGGCGATAAGCCAGGAACTCCTGGCGGTGGGCGGCGAACTCCTCGTAGTGGCGGCGCTGGGCCTCGGCCAGCTCCGCAAAGCGGCGGTCGGTCTCCTGGCGGTAGGCCAGGAACTCCTGGCGGTGGGCGGCGAACTCCTCGTAGTGGCGGCGCTGGGCCTCGGCCAGCTCGGCGAAGCGGCGGTCGGTCTCCTGGCGATAAGCCAGGAACTCCTGGCGGTGGGCGGCGAACTCCTCGTAGTGGCGGCGCGGGGCCTCGGCCCGCCCCGCGATCAGCTACTCCACCCGCTGGAAGCGCCGCTACGTCTCCACCCGCAAAGCCAGCAGCGCGGCCGGCATTTCCATCAGCTCCCGCGTCAGAATCCGCTGCCGCAGGGCCTCCAGCCACTCCGGGTGCCGGTCCAGCAGGCGAATCAGACTCTCGAAGTCCCGAACCGTGAAGGCCATAGAACCTCCTTTAAGAGAATTTTACCATACTGTAGAGCCTGGAGGCGCACCTCGGATGCCTCCAGAACGGTCTTTTCGAACGCTCATCGTGAGATCAGGGGGAGCATCATGCGATGCACCTCCGGCACTACCCGGAGGATGACCTGAAGATTCCGGTCTGGGCTCTCCACTGTAACGGAGCTGGAGAGCGGCGAAAGCAACGCCACCCGCACCTGCACGGTCCCTGTATAACTCCCCACACCCTTCCCGGAGGGATTCGCGGTGAACTGTAACGGTTGCCGATCTGTCCCCGAGCTGACATCCAGGGTAAGCGGGAAAGGCGAGGAGCTGCTGATCACGGACCATCGGAACGGGTCAGGGGTATGCCCCCGGAGCCAGAAGGCCCCACTCAGCAACCCTGGAGCGTCTACATCCGAGAGCAGGATCACTGGAGTGGTCCAGGAGAACCGGGCGGGGACCTTGTTCTTGGTCATAGCGCGCAGGGCTGCTTCCGCCGGACGGCCTTTAATGTCATAAAAACGCATCTGATCACATGCGGGGAAGTAAGAGGGCGGGGCCTCGCTGAATCCGTAATTCGTAATTGAAGAGCAGCATGGTCCCCATCCATGGCCAGTTCGCCTCGGCCCACTGGTAGGCCTGCACGAGGTAAGTGGCCTGTTGATCCGGTGAGACCACCTGCCAGTGTCGCCCGCTGAAGGAGGGATCGTTCCAGCATTCGGATCGGCCCACCTGTCGCGGATCCACCAGCCAGCCAAACTCGGTTGCCCAGATGGGCTTGTCTACCCCAAACTCAACGGCCATGATCCGATGGATCACCTCCACGGTCCGAAAGCAAAAATCATTGGGTCCGCACTCGGGCGACCCGGGGGCTGCCAGCGCGGGGGCAGCGAATCCGTAAGGGTGGAAACCCAGAGCATCGAAACAATGGGCTGCTCCGGCCTGAAGCATCTCCCGCAAGAACTCCCGCTCATCCTGGTAATATCCGGGGCACCATCCCACGCCCGGCGCGCAATAGCCTCGGTGGCCGTTCCAGGTGAAGGGCACACGGCCGGTTGGGGCCAGTCCTGCGGAGACCACGATGGCGGTAGGATCCGCCCGCTTAATTCGACGGTAGGCTTCACATAGAACCCGGGTGTAATCCGCGGCATTCGGAGGGGCGGCCCAGCCGTAGGAGGCGTCCAGGTTCGGTTCATTCCCGATCTCCCATGCCTCAATCCCATCCGCCCAGATTCTGGCCTCATTCTCCAGCCAGTCCCCCCACGCGCTCAGGTGGCTCAGCGTGCTGGCATGCGCATCCACCCGGCGCAGGACTCGATAGGGAAGTCGGGTTCCAGGCGAGTCGAATACCTTCGTCCAGTCAAAGCCCATCGTTCCAATCCCGGGGTCAGAGGAGCTCAAGGGATTGACCCCGTAACCCAGATGGGGAGCAGACTGGGCCCGAGCGCGCAGCGGGCTGGAGGAAGAGAATAGAGCCATTCCTATGCTGATTCCCACCAACCATGCCAGCAGAAGCTTCCAGTGCCTTACGAATGGAATCCGCATAGGCAGACCTCCTAAGTAGAGAAAGCGCTTCCATAGGGGAAAGAAGAGGAGAGAGGGAAGAGAAGTCCAATCCGCCCCTTGCGTGGTTATGCGGTCCTATCCATCTGTTTCCCTCGCTGAGGGCAAAGGGCTCTTCTCGAACCGTTTCTCAGCGGGGGCGGGTTTGAGTATCCCACTCCTGGGCGGCCTCGATGACCGTCATCTGGGCCGTGTCGAGAGCGACGGAGAACGACCAGGTATAAGTCTGCCCATTCGCAGTAACGGAAACGGTATACCGCGAGCCCGGGGAAAGAGGATCCCGTGGGATGATCACGACGGCGTCTCGACTGTTCAAAATGAGACGTCCCAGATCCTGTTGATTGCGATCTGTTGGATGTCTGTATGTCGTCTCATCGAACACACAATGTTCCACCGGGATCCCATCCCGCCGCAGGTGATGATCGGTGACGGAAGGGGTGATTGAGCCGGTTCCCAGGAGTAGAAGGATGGGCAGACCGGCCGGCCTCGTATACCCACAGTGAGCCAGGGGATCCGGATATTCCCCCACCTGAAAGGCTCGCAAGGGGGTAATGGCTCCGTCCCCCGGCCAGCGGATCGGGAAGGAGAGGCCTGCTGGGCTGGTCCCTCGCCCACGCCACACATCCAGAGCCGCTCCCATCTGATATCCGCCATCTGCCTCTCGATAGGAGCCATAACCGACCTGGATCAGCTGGGGATCGATCATCCCTATGGCATGGAAGGGCGCTTGCATCCAGACATCGATCGCATACGCGTCGGAGGCGGTGGCGCTGGCGCTCACCATCACATTCGCGTTCCGTCCGCACTGATCTCCTTCAGGGGTATACCATCGATTTTGGGGATCTTCTGCATGGGTGATGACGTCATTTTTCACCATATACCGGGCGTGTTTGATGCAGCCATCATTCCATTCCGGCTTTTCCGTCACCGGCGGCAGCCCGGCCATGGCCCGATAGGCGTTCAGACGGGAGAGCCATTCCGCGGAGGGGACAGCAGGTGCGCGGAGCACTAAGGGGAGGAAAACCCGATAAGGGGCTGTGCTCTCAGCGGCCTCGGCGTGGGTTCCGGTTTCCAGGAGGGCAAGGCCTGGGGTGCTCTCAGGTCTCCCAGTATGGAAGAGCAGCCCCAGCAAGCCGCCCAGCAGCACAAGCCCTGAAATCCCTCTTCGCATCCATCCGTTCCAGATCCCCCATCCCTCGCCGATCATTCCAGGCCCCTGAGTTTGATTCGGGTTGGTTATAAATATTTTACCCAGTTGGATTAGGGTTGTCAATAAAGCGAGAAAGGAGATCTCTTGGGGGGATGGGTGGAGGATGGAGGCTGAAGGATGCCACCCCGTAATCCCACGGGCTCTTCTCCGACCCAGGGTCGAGAAAGGGGGAGAGAGGAAGGGGGATAGAGGAGAGACTTGATCAACACGAGTGGAGCGCCCGGACAACCCGTTACACTCCCTGTTCGGTCCACAGTCCAGGAGAAACAACACGGGCCCCTGCATCAATCCAGTCTCCTCAGGGGCCCGGGATCCTGGCGGAGGGGGTGGGATTCGAACCCACGAGGGGCAGAAACACCCCTACGCGCTCTCCAGGCGCGCGCCTTCGTCCGCTCGGCCACCCCTCCGGCTCATCTTTATTATACCAGATCGGCGCTGCGCAGCTGGGAGCCTGCTGGTCGAGGCGAGAAGAAAAATTCAGGACGCGCCCAGCGGCCAGATCAGCACGTCCTCCGCGGGGATCGCCAGGGAAAGCCGATCTCCCCGGCGAACCGACGTGGCGCTGGCCGGCAGGATCAGCCGAAGCTGTCCTCCCCCAACCCGCAACCATACTTCCCGATGAAGTCCCCGGAATGAGAGATCGATCGCCTCGCCCGCCAGGGCATTGAGGGGCTCGGTGCCTACGGATCGAAGCGTGTGACGGATCATGATCAGGGCTGGATCGTGGGGCCGCACGGGCCCTCGGGGCCGCCCCCGTAGCACTCCCAGAGGCGTCTGAACCTCCACGATCTCTCCTCCAGCGAGCACACGGCCTTCTAAGAAAGTGCCCAGATCCAGAAAGCGCGCCACGAAAGGGGTAGCGGGATCCTGATATAAAGCCTCCGGGGGGCCGATCTGCTCGATCCTTCCCCGGTGAAGGATCAGCACCCGATCGGCTACCGCCATCGCCTCGCTCTGATCGTGGGTCACATAAAGGGCCGTCATCCGTTCGGCCTTCAGGAGATCCCGGATCTCCTTCATCAGTTGCTCCCGCAGCGCCCGATCCAGGGACCCCAGCGGCTCGTCCAGCAGCAGGATCGCCGGCCGCGGGGCCAGGCTGCGGGCCAGGGCGACCCGCTGCTTCTCCCCCCCGGAGAGGGTGTGAACCTCGCGGCGCTCGTAACCGGACAACCCGACCTGATTTAACAGCGTCCGCACCCGTTCCCGAATCTCCGGTTCGGGGAGCCGCTGCATCCGCAATCCGAAGGCGACGTTTTCAAAAACGTTCAGATGGGGGAAAAGCGCATATTCCTGGAACATCAGGCCGATCCGGCGCCGATGCGGGGGAACGCCTGCGAGATCCTGGCCATTGAGGAGGATCTGTCCCTCGTCGGGGGGTTCCAGGCCAGCGATCAGGCGCAGTAGCGTGCTTTTCCCGCTCCCACTGGGACCCAGGACGACCATAATCTCCTCATCGGCCACCTCGAACGTGACGCGATCGAGGGCCACCTGATCGCCATAGCGACGGGTCAACCGGATAATCTTTAGGTCAGGCATGGGTTCTGCCAGTTGCTCGGCTTTCGATTCCGTTTAGGAGCTACGTGATGGAGGAAACAAACGGCGTAACTCCTATTCGCACATGGAGAGTATCACCCCGAGGGCGCGTTGCCCTGTGCACGGAATCCCTTCTCCCCCTCCCCACGATCCCGAGGGCCGTGGGGAGGGGGAGTAAAGAAGGGGCCAGGCCGCCGCTCAAGTTTTCCTTGGTTCTTGTGCAGCCAGGCGATCCCCTGTCCGCTCCAGCAACGCGGTGACGTTGTCATGCCATGCCGCGCGATCCTCCCGGCCCCTGGCCAGATCCTCAAGGATCCGCGTGAGGGCAGCGTGGACCGGTGTGGGAACCCCCGCTTGAGCCCCATGGCGCACCACCGCGCCGCAATAGGCCTCCAGCTCCAAACGAGCGCCTCGTTGCAGGTCCTGGTGCAAGGAGGGAGGTTTCTCTCCCCGTCCCCGTGCCCCTATGGAGGCCAGGATGGGGCGGATGAGAGGGGCAGGCCCCCAACGCATGGCCCATGCCAGCAGTGGGACCGGATATCCAGGAAGGGAGACGGGTCGCAAGCCCAACGCGCGCATCACGACCAGGGCTTCCCGGAATGCCGCCCGCTCCACCGCGAACGTCCGGGGATCCCGGAGCACCCGTTCCGTGGGCCAGTCCAGGATCGCGCAGGTGGCGTTCGCGATGAGGTTAAGCAACAGCTTGGACCACTTCATCGCCCGGGGATCCGGGTAGAGGCGGGTGGAGAAGCCGGCCAGCCGCAGGATCGCCTGCCATTCCCGAAGATCCTGACCTGGAGCCATGGGGGCCAGCCCTAACCCGCCCCGGGTCCGTTCCAGCCGGACGACCCCCGGCGCGACGATGGAGACCGGCTGGGTGAGCGTTCCGGCCACCACCCGGTCGGCCCCGAACGCGGCGGCGAGTTGGGCTTCCCCATCGACGCCGTTCTGCCAGCAGAAGAGCAACGGGGAACGCCATCCCTTGCGCTGAAGGGCGTGGATCGCGGCCTCCGTGTCGTGGGCTTTCACCGTCAGGAAGATCGCGTCGACCTCTGAATCCACCGCGTCCAGATCCGGGACCGCGCGGGGCTGGGTGGTGAGCTCTAGGCCTTCCGGACGCAGAAGGGTTAGCCCGCGGCGCTGGATGGCCTCGACCACCTGGGGGCGGCCGAGGAGGATCACCTCATGGCCGAAGGCGCTCAACATCGCCCCCAGATATCCTCCCACCGCCCCCGCGCCGAAGATCAGGATCCGTCGAGCGGAAACGGATTCCACCGGCATGGCAGGCTCAGGCCTTCGCCCGGGCCGTCTCGTGGATGATCCCGAGGAACGTCTCCGCCTTCAGGCTCGCCCCGCCCACCAGCGCGCCATCGATGGTGGGGCGGCAGACAAACTCGGCGATGTTCTCCGGGGTCACGCTCCCCCCATACAGGACCCGCACCTGTTGCGCCACCTCCGGCCCGAAGAGCGCCTCCAGGGTTCCTCGAACCCAGCGCTGGATCACCTCTTCTGCATCCGTTCCGGTGGCCGCCCGACCGGTCCCAATCGCCCAAACAGGCTCGTAGGCGATGACCAGACTGGCGGCCTGGTCTGGCGTGAGCCCTTCCAGCGCGCGTCGGGTCTGGGCCGCCACCACCGTTCCGGTCTCCCCGGCCTCGCGCTGGGCCAGCGTCTCCCCCACGCAGAGGATAGGGATCAGGCCGTGGCGCAGGGCGGCGAGGACTTTGCGACGGATCATCTCATCGTCCTCATGGAAGTATTGCCGGCGTTCCGAGTGACCGATGATCACATACTGGCACCACTCTTTCAGCATCACCGGAGAGACCTCCCCGGTGAAGGCTCCGGCGTCCTCCCAGTGAACGTTCTGAGCTCCCAGGCGGATGGAAGAGCCTTGAAGCGCGGCGTGGACAGCGGGGATCACGGGAAAGGGCGGGCAAAGCACCACTTCTACGATGTGGGTCTGGAGACCTTCCCGGATCGCCCGGGCCAGCGCCTGTCCCTCTGTCGCGGTTTTGTTCATCTTCCAGTTCCCGGCGATCAGCGGCTGTCGCATGTTGCACCTCGCTCGATGAAGTGACATTGAAGTTCGGTCCATCACGGTTCGGTTCGACCGGTGCTCTGCGATTCTATCGGGTTATCTTCTGTTGAGCTTGAGGGGCTGGTCCAGCCCCTCAAGCCTCCGAACCGCAGGCGTCGGGAACAGCCAGAGGCGTGGCTCTTACCTATTTTAAGCCATACCCTGCGCCGGTTTCGATCCCCGTGTCGCGAAACAACCCATTGAGGGTGGAGGGGCGAGCTCGGACCTACGGCTGCGGAGATTCTTATTGAACCCCAGGCGATCATTGACGCGCTACAGATTCGGTGCTAATTTAGCGATTGATTTGATCGGCTGTGAGTGAGCGAGGTTGCGGAAGGCGAACTAGCCTGTCCAAAAATCCCTCTGCAGATCGAAGGCGCGATCCGTCGTAAGATATAAATGGCCAAAACGCTTGGTAGTGCTTTGTCCAGTTATCAACTGGGGATTGGAGGAACCGAAGCGAGTCCGGAAGGCGATGGCCCCTCCC
>NZ_JANWXB010000036.1 GCF_025055495.1 Thermoflexus sp.
TGGTGGACATCGATAAAGGGACCGGGCAGGTGAAGGTCCGCCGGTTTGTGGGCGTCGACGACTGCGGGACGGTGATCAACCCGATGATCGTGGAGGGGCAGATCCACGGGGGCCTTACGGAAGGCTTCGCCATCGCGTTTATGCAGGAGATCGCCTACGATGAGAACGGCAACTGTCTCTCCTCGAACTTCACGGAATATCTCGTCCCCACCGCGGTTGAGACCCCGCGCTGGGAGCTGGATCGCACGGTCACGCCGTCCCCGCATCATCCGATTGGGGCGAAGGGGGTCGGCGAGTCTGCCAATGTCGGCTCCCCCGCTGCTTTCGTGAACGCTGTAGTGGATGCTCTCTCCCATCTGGGAGTGCGCCACATCGACATGCCTATCACTCCGTGGAAGATCTGGAAGATCCTGCGGGACCACGGGATTACTGAATGAGGGATGTTTAGGGTAGTTGCTTCCCGGGATAGCAGGCGGCACCCTGGACAGAGGTCCATCGGGAGGTTTCAGATGAGCTGGCGCTTAAGCGGAGGAGTTCGGCTGGATGAGTTGATCCGGGATCTGGAGACGCGAGGGGAAGCCTTTGTGATCGCCACGGTGGTGCGTCGGCAGCCCCCAGTGTCGGCGCGGGTCGGGGATCGAGCGGTGATCACGGCGGATGGCCGGATCTACGGCTGGGTGGGTGGGGGTTGTGCCCACGAGCTGGTCCTTCAGGAGGCGCGGGCGGTGCTGACCACCCGCCGCCCTCACCTTCTGCGCATCACTCCGGAGGCGAGCGGCGAGGGTGTAGAGGAAGAGGCCCGAACGGTGGCCCCGATGGCCTGCCCCAGCCGGGGGGAGCTCGAGGTGTTCCTGGAACCCTGGGTCCGTGAGCCCCAGCTGTTGATTTTCGGGGAATCCCCGCTGGCCCGCGCTCTGGCGCTGTTCGGCCAGGCTCTGGGGTATGAGGTCACCCAGGTGGTTCGCGACGCGCCTTCCCTCCAAAGTCCAGGCGAGATCCGGATCGCGCGCCTGGAGGCGCTGCCGGGCTTTTCCCCCCAGGATGAGCTCTATGTGGTGGTGGCTTCCATGGGGCATTACGATGAGGAAGCCTTGGCGGCCGCCCTCCGCACTCCCGCCCGCTATATCGGCCTGGTGGCCAGCCGGCGTCGGGCCCAGGCGCTCCTGGATTTCCTGCGACAAGCCGGATGGTCGGAATCGGACCTTATGCGGATCCGGGCTCCTGCCGGGCTGGACCTGGGGGCTGTGACCCAGGAGGAGATCGCCCTCTCGGTGATGGCGGAGATCATGCAGGAGCGGCGACGGGCTATGGCTGAGCAGGTGGTCCCTCTGGAAGCTTCCCCGGCGCGGGCCCGCGACCCGATCTGCGGGATGGAGGTGGAGATCGCCACCGCTCGCTACTATACGGATTGGGAGGGGCAGCGCTTCTATTTCTGCTGCGCCGGATGTCGGCAGACCTTCCTAAGGGAGCCAGCCCGCTATACGTCGGTGGCGGTTCAGGGGTGAACGGGCAAGGCCGTCGTGAGGAC
>NZ_JANWXB010000080.1 GCF_025055495.1 Thermoflexus sp.
TTGATGTGCGCATCGATGGTTCGCTCGTATCCTTCATAAGCGACCCCCTGAACCTGCTCCAGCAGCTGCAGGCGGGTGAAGACCCGGCCGGGATGGCGGGCCATGGTGGCCAGCAATTCGAACTCCGTTGGCGTTAGATGCACCTCCCGACCCCCAGCTCGCACTTCCCGTCGATCCAGGTCGATGACCAGGTCTCCAATTCGGATCACGGCAGGCGGAGCCACCTCGCCCTGAGCTCGCCTCAGAACCGCACGCACCCGCGCGACGAGCTCCCGGGGGCTGAAGGGCTTGGTGATGTAATCATCCGCCCCCAGCTCCAGACCCACCACTCGATCCTCTTCCTCGACCCGCGCCGTCAGAATGATGATCGGAACCCCGGATTCCCGCCGGAGCATGCGGCAGATCTCAAATCCATCCATGCCCGGCAGCATCAGGTCCAGGATGATGAGATCCGGCCGCTCCCGACGGAAGGCATGGAGCGCTGAGGGCCCATCCCCCACCGGAATGACCCGGAACCCCGCCTGCTCCAGATAAGCCCGGACCACCTGACGCATCCGAGGCTCGTCCTCGACCAGTAAAATGGTCTTCACGGCTCCTGCACCCTCCCTGAGAGCCTATCCGAAAAACGAATTGCTCTTCGGTTTGGAAGGGACCCGATGGAGAAGGCGGGATCCCTCTCTCTTCCCCCTCCCCACCACCCAAAGGGCGACGGGGAGGGGGAAGAGAAAGCATGTCCTTGCGCTGCCGGGCACCGAGGGCGCCTGGCACCACAAGGACACTTTCGAAGGAAAGCGTGATTTAGATAGGCTCTAAGATGATGGAAGGAGAGGAGTAGGGATCATCGGAAAAGTCGCTGGCCCCTAACTCTCCCCGATGGATCCGGACGGGCTCCCGGTCAGCGAAGCCCCGCAATACGGACAGTGCGCCCCGTCCGGTTGCACAGGGCGGCCGCACTGGGGACAGCGGGCGATCGGCGTCGCTGGGGCGGAAGGGCCGCTCGAACGCGTGGCCTGCTGCACCAGCCAGACGACCGCGGCGATCACCAGGCCGAGGACCAGCAGTGGGATCAGCAGGCCCAACAGCATCATCAGCAGCCCGATCCCCCAGCCCATGCCACCGAATCCCCAGCCCCACCGGCCCATCATCGGGCAGCCGGGGCAACCCCATCCCCAGCCCCAGGCAGGGCCGGTCAGAAAGCCCAGGGCACCGATCACCAGCATCAGGACCACGATCCCGACCAGCACCCAAATCCAGCTCCGGCTCATGGTTTCCTCCTTCAACCAAGATTGTAAATCCAGATCGGGGTTATGCCGTTCGCTTCCTCGGGAAGTCTTTTATCCCTCTTCTCACAGCCCAAAGGGCCGTGAGAAGGAGGACAAGGGGTGGGGCCATTCCCCCTCATCCACCCGGCTCCCAACGGCGTAACTCCTATCCAGAAAACCCCTGGGCGCCCGCATTGGAGAGCGGAAAGCCCATCCGCGCCCTCAGGTCTTCAAAGCCAGAGGGTGACACAAGCTGGCCCGTAGAGTTCGCATCACCCCCTGCATCCTCGTCCTCCCGAGGA
>NZ_JANWXB010000168.1 GCF_025055495.1 Thermoflexus sp.
TGATGCCCCCACAGGCGGATGACGATCTTCTGTTGCCCGCCGGGGGCCGGCGCGGCGACGGGCGTGGAGGGCGCCCCCGGAGCCTGCGCTGGGGTCGACGCCGGCGTCGCGCCGCCCGCGCAGGCGGACAGCACCAGCGCCAGAGCCAGCCATGCCGAAAGCCATCGGGCTCGGGCCTTCATGTCACACCTCCTCTAAATTCAAAGTCACCACGCGGCTCAAATGGTTCGGACGATCGGGATCCAGGCCCTTGGCAACCGCGCGATACACCGCCACCAGCTGCAGGAACGGTAGGAAGAGAGCATACGCGCCATCCTCCGGGATGTCAGACTCGAAGGCGATGTCGGCGCCTCGATCGGCTAGGGAGAAAACGCGTGCCCCTAGAGCCCGCATCTCCTCCAGCACAGCCTGCTCGTGGGCGCGGTGGCGCCCAGAGAGCAGGCCGAACAGCACCGTCGAGCCGTCGACCATGCTCATCGGGCCATGGCGGAACTCTAAGAACGGGAACGGCTCACTATGGCTGAGGGAGACCTCCTTCATCTTCAGGCTGGCTTCGCTGGCCAGCCCGTAGCGGGCGCCGCTTCCAAGGAAGTAGAACCGATCGGCCGACAGATCGGCCCCCACTGACTGGGCCAGCTCCTGGTAGCGGCGGATCAGCCCCTCAGCCGCCTCCGGCAGGCGCTGCATCGCCTCCCAGAGGTCCTCCCGTCCGCTTAGCCACGCGGCGAGGGCATTCAGACCAACGAGCATCGAGGTGAACGAACGCGTCTGGACCACGCTGCTCTCCTGGCCGGCGGGCAGGAACAGGCCAGTGTCCGCCAGGGCGGCCAGCGGCGAGCCAGGTTCGTTCGTGACGGCCAGGACGCGCCCGCCCCTGTCGCGATGGATCTCCGCTGCCCGCACCGTCTCCGTGGTGACGCCGGAGCGGCTAATGGCCACCAGGACAGGCATGGGCGATCCATCGCGTCGATCCCCTAGCCAATCCTCGGCATATAGCAGCAATTCTCCAGCCGGCAAGGCCAGGGCCTCACGCCCGGTTAGACGCCGGAAGAGGGCTGCGGCGGTCTGGGATAAGTAGTAGGTGGAGCCACAGCCCACGAAGAGGATGGGGGCATCCGCTTCGTCCAGCTGCGCACGCCATTCCGGCTCCGCACGCCGCGCTTCAGCCAGGGCGCTCTCCCAGACTGCAGGCTGCGACAGAATCTCCCTCAGCGTATGGCTCATAACCCGGCCTCTCCCTCGACTGGGTTGGCTTCCAGAAGGAGATGATGATCGAAGGCCACATGGACGCGGGCCGTCGGCCCGTGGACCGTCCCGTATTCCACTTCCTGCTCGTAGTTCCGTATGCGATACGAACGTGCCTCCAGGCCCCGAAGTTCGACCTCCCCTTCGAAACGCGTAGCGAAGAAGGCGTAGTACATCCGCCCGTTGCGACGGATGGCGTGGCCCTCTGGAAAGTCGAAGGCGATGTCATACAGGTTGAGATATTCCCCCTCAGCGAGCCGGTAGCGCTGATACAGGTCTAACCAGAAGCGCCAGATCTCCCGCTTCTCCGGCGTAAGCTCGAAATCTCCCTCCAGCTGGGCCTTGCGCTCCGGCGGCACCGGGCCGGTAAACTTGGTGCCCGGCACCCCACCCGTCCCGATGGCCGAGGCGAAGTCCATCCCGCCATCGGAGAGCTCCACGTGGTCTGCGAAGATCGGGGCCCGAGGGCCGTGCAGGGCCTTGTAGAACTTGATCCGCTGCCGCACCTGGGCGCTGGAGATCGGATCGGCAGTGACGGTCTGGTCGGTCGCAGGAAGCAAGCTGTAAAGGATGGGGGTCCCACACGAGCAGATCTGCACCACGCTCTCCGGGCGCAGCTGGCGGGTGAGAGCGAAGATCTGGCGGTAGAGCTCGCCAAACGCCGCAATCGAGTCCTCTGGGCGCCGATGGCCGTGGGCGGGGTTGTAACAGGAGGGCATCGTGTAGATGTTGTCCATCTTAAACCCGTCGAAGCCCCAATCCTCAATGAAGCGGCGCACCAAGCCTAGAGTGTAGTCCTGCACGGCGGACAGGGCGGGACAGAGCATCGCTAGCTGGCGGTTGTTCCGCGCCACCCGACCTTGAGCGTCGATCACTACCCAGTCGGGATGCTCCCGGATCAGGCGCGAGACGCCATGGGGGCGGCCGTCCCATTTGCCGTATCCGTCTTCCGCGCACAGCGGATACCACCACAGCTGGGAGAACCCTCCGGCGGCGTGGATAGCCTCGTTCAGGCGCCGCATGTCGTCCGCGCCGTTGGGGAAGAGATCCGGCCGGGGGTTCCAGTCGCCGTAGGCGTCAAACCACCGATCATCCAGCGTGAACCAGCGGATGCCGAGCTCGCGGGCGATGGGCAGGACGTCCAGCACGTCCTGGGGTCGGACGTCGAACCAGTAACCCCACGAGCACCAGGCCGCCTCGTAGCTAGCGGGAGTGGGCGCGCCTGGCTGCAGGCCACGCACGGCCATCCACTCCCGGTAGTGGGCCAGGGGGGCAAAAAAGTCGGCCCGCTCGTGCCACGAGAGGGCGAAGGTCGGGGATTCCCATTCCGTCCCCGGCTCGAGGGTGAAGGGCAAGCGGCGCTCAAAGGCCATCTGGACCCCGTCGGGGTCGCGGGCCACCGGCATCCACCACTCAATCGGCACCCGCTCTAGGTGCATGAGGGCTAGACCGGCCTCTCGGTTCCAGCAGTAGACGACGGGGACGCCTCCTCCCTCTCCCTCCTGCAGGTGGCCGAGGTAGTTCTCCCGCGCGAAACCCAGCTCCAGGGGGAAGGCGAAGTCCTGCCCCCAGCGGACGGCAGCCCCCTGTAGGCTCCAGAGGGGCCCTGGCCAGGCCGCGGCGGGCAGGCGCACCCCCCAACGCACCGTCGAAATGCAGGTCGGCTCCCGGCCAGCCGCCCGCACCCGGAACTGCACCCCCCAGGCGGCCTCACCGAGCGCCTGCCATTTCGCCTCAACCTCCACTGGCCCGCCCTCAGCGGCCAGCTCGAAGCGGCCCTCGACGACGGTGGTCAGGCCCCGGCGCACCCGGAAGCCCGTCGGGGACTCTTGGATCCACTCAACGCTGGGCATCCAAGATACCTCCTTGTCCGCAACCCGAGGAATTCACGAAGCAGAAGGCCCACCAGGCGGGTTGGAGGCTTTGTCCATGAACAGCCTCTGGGCGTTTTTGTAATACACTTTTTCCAGCACCTCGTCAGGCAGAAAGATGCCGTAGATATACCAGCGCCCCTGCAGCGGGACCTCGCCCACGCTGTAGTTGAAGTATTCGTCGTCGGTCTCCAAAAACCGGTAGTAGATGCGGTAGGCCTCCACGCTGGGGCCGAAATCGGAGCCGAAGAGGATGCGGTCCTGATACTGGATGAAAAACCGACGGGCGGTGTAGGGCTGACGCCCCAACTCCCCTAGGCGGGCGGAGATGTCGACGTAGTAGTTAGGGCATTCGTCGAGCATGCGGCCCACCCAGGCAAGGTTCTCCGCGTAGCAGCCCACGTGGGCGCCGATGAAGAGAGTGCGGGGGTGGCGCTTCACCACGTTGTAAAGGCCGGTAACCAGCTCCATAAAGGGCGGGTAGGGCGGGCTCGTGAACACCCACTCAGGGTGAGCCTGAAGCTCCTCCCAACGCTCGTTGGTCTCATCCACCGGCTCGAAGAAGGCCACCGGGTCAGCCACGTGGATGGTGACGGGCAGCCCCAGCTCCCCCGCCGCCTGCCAGATCGGATCCAGGCGCGGATCATCTACCTTCACCAACTCACCGCGGTGATCCCGCACTTTCAATCCCAGAACCTTCCAAATCTTCAGGCCATCAGCACCCCATGACTTCTGGACCTCCAGCCGCCGGGCCGCGTATTCGGGGAAGGCATCGCCCAGCTCTGGCCACTTCGCCCATTCCACCCCGCCAAACACCCGGAAGCGTTCCGGGGCGCGAGCTTTGAAGTCGTCCAGATGACGCTGTAGGATCTGCTCGCCCCACCCGCCATCCAGATCCACATAGAGGACCACCCCGGCCTCATCCAATTGGTCCAACAGCTCTGACAGCGGCCGCCGGTCCCATCCCCCCCCGAAGGGTTCCATTAGGTGGTTGTG